>CAZNLA010000431.1:0-4814 GCA_964573385.1 uncultured bacterium | reverse complement strand
CAATTGCCAAAGATTTGTCGAATTTAGATTCCTGTGTGGAGTATTCATTTCAGGGAGTCGCTGATATCTATAAAAATAAAACCGTAAAACCGCTTGAAGACCCGGATGAAGCGGAACCGGAATTTATGGATACTGATGATAAAGCAGCACAGAATAAGCTAATTAACGAGCGTATTGATAAAGATAAAATTCGAATGAAACACGGATTTTTGCTTGAACAACAATATTTATATAACGTGTCACGGGTATTGTCAGACTTGCCCCGGCCTGCAATTACTCCACCTACAGTATTGTGGGTTACAAATGCACGAAATGCGGTACAACTGGATTGGTTTAACACCTATGATGTTCAATTTCAGCTTAACTCATTATCCATGACAGACTTAGCTAAATATCGTGTTATAGGCATAATGGGTATGGATAAAACATTACTGCGGGAAAATACCATCACATCAATTACACACTGGTTGCATGATCAACCCGGTCTGCTTTACCTGCATAAATCGATATCATCTGACCGTGCTAATAAAGCAGGAACACCAGACGATTTCATCGGACCACTGATTAATAATTGGCCGTGGGCTAATGATGTCATATTTAATGATAATCGTTGGCAATTAACCGGGTCTGCCAGAATTATTGCCGGCACTCCAGACGCACCAACATTAGTTTATTGGAAAAAAGACGATTTCCGTGGTGGTGTGCTGTTTGATTTAACACCGGATTCCTGTAAGCGCGAAGATATTGCTGAAATAATAACAAAAGAAAAAATAGGTTGTTTATTGGATGGTCGGCAGGGAATAAAAACTATGCAAATTGGCAAAATTACTGCTGCTGTTGCAACCGGTGGTGACTGTGATTTATTCACCTTAAAAGGTGTGGATTTGCTTACTGGCGAACCTAACCCGATAATTACAAAAGGACGCAATGCCGCGATTGTTTCAGATGATTTTCAGGGACGTTATGTATGTGCTAAACGTGGACTTGCTATGCTGGGGGAACAACCACTGATGGGAGTTACCGTTACCGGTGATAGCATTCAGGTTGCTTGTGCAGGCTTGTTGCAGATAGGATCCATTACAGGCCATATGCGAATAATCACTGCTGTTGGAAAACGCACATTGAAAACTGTTTCAGAAGATAACTTAATTGAGTGGTTACTTTATGGTAGTGAAGAAGGTATTGCAACAGTACAAACTGGTGATCGTGGCGCAGTGCTCACCTATATCCGGTGTAAAGAAGCGATAGTGGCACAGGTTGAATAGGCAAAGTCCTGTTTTTATAATCAGTTGTTATCTGTGCCAAATAATGATATTTTTGATTTGAACTCTTTTTCTAACCAGCCATTTATATTATTGTAATACCATGATGATGTAGGAATATTGGCTTCTTCCGCGCAAATACGAGCTTTTTCCAACATATTAACTGCTTGTTTCAATTCTTCTATACCGTCGGTCAGGCTTTGCTGGTCGTCTGTGGCGAAATAACGACCGATACCATTCATTGCCTGTTGTTGGTGTGCCATCACCTGTAATTCTGTCGCTTCAAACCGCGCGCGTCCAACTTCTTTACCGATAAGCATCTTCATTCGTTCCGGCAATAATAGTGATATCGCGTTAGCAAGCATATCGGCTTCAAATGCTAATTCCTGTGCAGCCCGGGCATAACATGTGGCCATCTCTGTGCCAAAT
The DNA here is from genome assembly GCA_964573385.1 of uncultured bacterium. Classification (GTDB taxonomy): domain Bacteria; phylum Armatimonadota; class Hebobacteria; order CAIYQO01; family CAIYQO01; genus JBAXQQ01. Next base: position 3,123 of record CAZNLA010000431.1, on the reverse strand, counting down.
GGTAAATTGTTTTCCGGCAACCATCTGTAATCTAGCATATTTGAGGTTGTATAGTCACACATACGGCAAACAGACTGGAATATGACACCGCGTTTATTAATATAGCGTTCCCATGGATTGGTGAGTGATGGCGATATTCTGGCGGCAAGGTATCCGGCGAATTCAATGGCAGTTAATTCAGAATCCCAATGTGCCCGGGCAAATAACAGCATATTATATTCCGGTGCTATGGCAGGTCCGGCAACCTGTAATGACATATGTGATTCGATGCCGTTTTCAGCATACACTGCCATATCACCCAAAATAGTATCCGGCAGATATGGATACATTCCCCGGAATAATATCTGATCAAAATAATATTCAAAAGTATGGGCGTCATCAATGCCGTCGAACAATTTAATCCATGCTTGTAGTGCTTGCAGATAATGCTTATTTCGCGGGCAGGTTTGGTCATCCAACGCATGTCCATAACATCGTTCGCGCGGTGCAAAAAGCAGAAACATTTCAGGTAATGGTGGAATCATCTCCCCGGGGAATAAGGTGTCATGGTAAGCGATAACCGGTACTTTAAATGGAGTGTCGCTTTTTTGTATAACATTGGCCAACATACGCATCGCGAGCATTGACTGGTCTTCCGGTGTCAACGAACGACAGGATGGGCAGTGACACCACCCACCTGCCGGAAGGTCATCGGCCCAGGCATGTATGGCATAGGCACCATCGGCTTTGATAAGTAATTGCCGATAATTTTTCTGTACTATTTGCTTAGCTGCCGGATTTGTTACGCATAGGTTGGAATCATTTACGCGTTTGCCACAAAAATCTTCCGGTTGCACCAAACGAAAATATTCCGGGTGTTTGTCAAAAAGTTCACGAGGAAGTAAATTTGATAAACCGTGCCCACCAATCTCTAACCTTATACCCAGTTGCTGGCACAACTCACAATTTGTTATCTCGTTTGATAATGAATTAAAACGTAGTTTTGCATAAAAACGTAACCATTCTTCAACAGAATAATCTTTTGTATCCAGTGGTTCCCAGAATACACCACGGTAAGGGAAACGCGGATTCATCGCATATTCACCAACGGGGATAGCTTTAAGACCATCTTCCGGCATCCATTCGCCATCTTCTCCCGGTAACAGAAATAGAACCCCCATACGCTCTGCTATATCATAAACACCATTTAATATCCCTTTGGCAGATTTGGCAGAAAGAATGATAGAAATCTCGGTCACTGAGATATGATAACCATCCCATCCCATATTATCTAATGCAGGCGTTTCATAATCCGGCAATCTGGTATCACTTGTTATTTGTACGGTGCGGATATCTGAAGTTGGTGAGTCATTTATCACTGAATATTGCACATCGCCACGTGCCAGCAAACGTGTTATTTCATTTATAGCGTAACCATAACATTTGTCAGCATTTAAACCGTCATTAATATGCAGGTAAACTGGTGAAGATATCTGGAAATTAGTCATCTTGTCTCCATCTATTAACTTTAACAACATAGTGTAAAAGTCACTTCTATTAGGATAGCGACTGATTAGTGTTCCTGTAGAAATGACTTTTAAATGATTTTTTTTTACAATATTTAGTTTAGAGTAATTCGGTATTGTGCCGCGAATGATTTTTCTAACAATTTTCGTTCACCATCCGGGATAGCACGATTAAATATTAACGCTTCGCCGAGATAACCATTCCAGCAAGTATTAAAATAACCGCCTCCGACAGATGCTGGTGCTATATTCGGATATGCATAATATGTCTTTGCTGGAGGTGTTGTAGTAGTACCGATATAGGTACCATCTACCCAGAGTTTCATTACACCACTTGCGTCGCAACTTCCTACTGCAATGTGGGTTTTATCATCGAAATAAGTGCCGGTAGTTGTGATTCTGTGTCCTGATGATGCATTGTCTTCATGTTCGAAAAATATATGTTTATTATTATCAACTTCAATACCTTCACCCCAACTGCTTACTGCCAGTATTGCACCACGATTATATCTCGTAGGGGCAGCTGCTGTAGATGGAATTTGAAAAACTGCTATCTTAGTATAGTTTAAAGGTGGTTGAAGATAGGAGGTTACTAAACCATTTGTTCCACCATCAAAATACACACAAGGCATGCCATTCATAATAACACCGGTGGCGTCCTGTGTGTAGGTGGGAGCGGTCATATAACTCGGTTTGGTTCCATTTTGGTTGCCGGATATAGCTGCCCAATTTGTCACAGTTCCGGTGGTGATGGTTAGGCCGAAGGTTCCTGAAAGCCACAACGACGCGCCTATCGACCCACGGGCGAATGACATGGTGGTATGACCATCAACAAATGAGCAAATCATGCTTTTGCTATGACGCATATAGTCAAGATCGGCATTACCATAAGCGATATTTTCGAATGTTTCGGGGATGACGCCAATTGGTGGTGTTGCTGTATGCATGCCTTCGCCGGTAAGTGCCACATCAGATGGTGACACAATCTCTCCCAACGAAAGACCGGCTACTGTATTGAAATACACATAGGCATTTGGTGTGTTTTGTCCCTGGGTGGGGCAAATGGTCAACTGCGGGTCACTTGCGATATTGCTCCACACTGTACTGGCGGCAGGCAGACACTCTTCATGATCCTGTGCATACATCTGCATTAATACGGCAATTTGCCGTTGGTTGCTGGTACAGGTTGTTTGTCGCGCTTTTTCTCGCGCCCGGCCAAATACCGGGAAAAGTATTGCTGCTAAAATGGCTATAATGCCAATTACTACCAGTAATTCAATTAAGGTAAACCCTTTAGCGGGTAAGTGATTGCATCGCATGATGCGTCCTCCTTTGCAGATTAGATTAGATTATAAAATTATTAGAAACCGTATTGATTACGCCAATTGGATTCCAATGCAAGACGTTCGCTGGTTGATAATGCCTTGTTATATAACACTGCTTCAGCAATATATCCCTTGAAGAAATGGGTCGCGTTAGAGTTATACATGCAACCAATTGCAAAATTAGCGGCATTCATGTGGGTGCCATCATAGGTGGTCTGGCCTATATATTTACCATCGACGTAAAAAGTTACTAATCCGTAATTCGGTAAATTATCCGGATTACTTGTTATACC
>CAZNLA010000430.1:0-4819 GCA_964573385.1 uncultured bacterium | reverse complement strand
TATACTGTTTAAAATAGTTATAATTTTATCGCGCATTTCAGGCGATGGGGTATATTTACCTTTCAACATTTCAGATAGATAGCTGGCGCTACATTCTATCAGTCTGGCAAATTTTGCCTGGCTGATGTTGCGGCGCCTTAATACCTCGCGAAGGTTGTCGATTTTTATTGTAATTTCATGCATTTTGCATCTCCAACCGAATTATAACCGAATTATACATAAACTAAAACGAACATGTCAAATTATAGCAGTTTTATTTATTATTTATATAAATTGATTTTGAATAAGCACCAACTTTGTTGATTGCTTATTAGAAAAATATGCTATTGAGCGATAGCAGGGGGAGAACCAACTGGGGCGAATGGATACGCGCGCAAATCCGCGTCAGTTCCGCGGGTAACATTATGGTTGGTTTTGGTGTAAATAGGAAGATTATTAATATTAATACCAGGAACTTTAGGTAAGTTATTAACTGTTACCGCTTTACTACTTTCCTGTGCCGGAGTCACCATAATTGCCCAATATTCATTTTGTGATATTTTACCACCCCAGATTTTATCAGGAGGAAGTAAAAAGAACTTAAATAACAGGAAACCGGTAATCATAACTAGCAAAGATAGGCAAGTAGGAATTTTTGTACTTGGCCATTCTTTTCGCTTTAATATTGTTATATCTGCAGGTGTATTTGTCACAAATCTATTTTACCATTTCTTTAACTGTAATGTAGTTATATTTTGTCTGTTTTTTTATGAAATATTTTTCTAAAGCTGCAATAGTTTGTTTTCTTTGATGCAGTAACATGATAGATCCGGGCATTGAATAGCTTTCAATCCTGTTAATTATTGTATCAATAGGAAGTGGGTCGTAATCACCAATAGCAATACTCCACCATATAACTCTGTGTTTAAGATTCTGAGTAATTTCCAATACTGTTTGATTTATTCCGCCCCCTGGTGGTCTGAAGTCTAAATTATTACTATCGCAAATCTTGCCTATGTATTTTTCTGCATCATTTATTTCTCTATACACAACATTTATTGGAAGTCCGGATAAATTAGGATTTTGTGGATGATTCATACTATGAGACGCAATCTGATGGCCCATTTGATATGTTTGTCGTACAATTTCCGGATAAAATACTGCTTCTTTTCCTACAATAAAGAATGTGCCTTTTGCATTGTTATGTGAAAGTGTATCTGCTAATAAAGGCATCCATAAAGGATGAGGACCATCATCAAATGTTAATGCTATATTTTCGATGCCATGCGTAACGATATTTTCATTTCTTTGGATATCAGGACGGGTGATATGAAAAAAAAATGATATCACTAAGACTAAAGAAATTATTCCCCCTAAATTTTTAAATCTATTTTCATTCATAAAAATATTTTCTATAATGACTACAAATTGTCCTGCTATTCGCAGGTTAATTATATGAAATGACGAAAATTAATAATGAGGGGGAAGCTATGAGTATAATTGATGTTCTAAAAGACAAAGGTATTGAATTACCTGCGATGCCAAAACCGTTGGGTGTTTATCAACCAGTGGTTAAAACTGGTAATTTAGTGTTTTTAAGTGGTATTTTACCATTGGTTAACGGTTGTTTGCCGGAAGAATATAAAGGTAAATTAGGTTACAATATTCATCTTGATGTTGCCGGGAACGCATCTAAGCAGTCAATTCTAAATGCTATTTCAATTTTGAATGAATATTATGGACTGGACAATGTTGTGAAAATTGTTCGGATGGCAGGACATTTTGCATGTACACCAGCATTTATTGACCATCCCAAAGCACTTAATCCTGCATCAGAATTGTTAGGCGCAATCTTTGGCGATAAGGGAATACACGCACGACTTGCTTTAGGGTCTGTGGCTTTGCCATTGGATTCCTGTGTGGAAATAGAATTAATTGTTGAAGTAAAATAGTGGAAGTTATTAGAGCAAAAGTTTGTGGTTTTTGTTTCGGTGTGTGCAGAGCAATTGATCTTGCTGAGAAAGCAATGCTGCAAAACAGTAATGTTAATACTCTTGGTCCGTTAGTACACAATCCTCAGGAAGTATCGCGGTTAAAATCTGTAGGTATTTCTTCGGTTAATTCAACTGACGATGTTGATTTTGGAACTGTTATTATTCGTGCCCACGGAGCAAGTCCTGACATTTTTGAAGCATTAAAAAGCAAGAATATATCGATAATTGATGCAACATGTCCGGTAGTAGCAAAATCACAAAAAATAGCACAGGAATTAGAAAATTCAGGTTACGACATGGTTATCATAGGTGATCGTGATCATCCGGAAATTCAGGGAATACTGGGTTATTTAAAAAAGTCAGCAATTGTAATATCTTCATTGATTGATGTTGATATTTTGCCCGCGGATATAATTCCGGGGGTTATTGCGCAGACAACAGTGAATGAAAATGAGTTTCACTTAATCTCTTCCGCTATTAAGGCTAAATACCATGATTGTAAAATTGAAAACACTGTTTGTCGTGCTACCAGAGAAAGACAGGATGCGGCACGTGAGATGGCGTATCTGGTTGATATGGTAATTATTATTGGCGGTCGCGAAAGTAGCAATACTAATAGGCTTGCAAAAGTATGCTGTGAAATCTGTCCGAAGACATATTTAATTGAAACAACTGAAGAAATTGATGCCACATTTTTTAAAGATATTAATAAAGTAGGTATTACTGCCGGTGCTTCCACACCGGAATGGTTAATAGAAAAAGTAATTGATTTTATTAAAAAGGTAAGTATATGAAAACAGTTAAATTAGGCATTGTCGGATTTGTTGATAGTAATATTAATTACAAAATGATATTTGAGAAGAATGGCGCAACTCTTCAGGCCGTCTGTAATGATAATTCTGATGAATTGCTGAATACTGCTGAAATATTTGAATCATCTGAAGTATATTGTGATTTTGATGATATGATTAATAATGCTGATATTGATGCAGTAATAATTAACAGTCCGATACATTTGCATGCTGAACAGTCAATAAAAGCATTAACTTCCGGTAAAGCAGTATTGTGTGAACCAACTGCCGGGATTAATATTGATGAATGTAAGCGTTTAACAGAATGTGTTGCAAATTCACCACATATTTACATGATGTCAGAAGATGCCATTTATTCCAGGACAGTGATGCTTATTACTGAACTGGTTAAAAAGGGATTATTTGGCGATATATATTATGCTGAGGGTGAATATTTAGCAGATTTAAAAGAGATAAATGGTAAAACACCATGGAAACGGCAATGGCTTGCTGGCATAAATGGAATTACTTGTGGGACTAGCAGTCTTGGACCAATTCTGCAATGGATTCAAGGTGATAAAGTAATAAAGGTTTGTTGTGAAGGTGGCGGATTTCATCATGCTGATGCAAGAGCAGAAAAATATCAGCAGGAATCACCGGTTATGTTATGTAAGACAGAACAGGGGAGATTGATAAAAATCAGAGTTGATTTGCTTTCTGACAGGCCGAATGCAATGAACAATTATTTATTGCAGGGTACGGACGGTGTTTTTGAATCAAGCATTGGAGTAGGGGAGTCTGACAAAATATGGCTTAGAAAAGTTACCAATGGTATAAATTGGATCTCTTTGGATAATTTGATTAATGTTAAAGAATTAGCAGATAAATATCTCCCAAATGAATGGCGTGATGTTATTTTAACTAACGATGAATATATTAATCAGAAAATGTTTTGTATACGTGACTTTCTTTCTGCGGTCAAAGGTGATTGTATGCCCAAAATTGGTATACATGAAGCGATGGATATGACATTGCCAGGACTAATTTCTCAACAGGCTATAACACAAAATAATTGGTTAAATGTTCCGGATTCGCGAAAGTGGGCAACAGGAGAGTTACCTCCATCACAATTGCGGATGACGTGGCCCCAAAATAAGCCTGCAGGAGCGATAAATATTCCTGAAGGTTATAAATTGCGACAATTTGATTATGAAAATGATAAGGACCAATACCTGCAATTAATGATAAATGCTGGTTTTGATTATTGGAAAGCAGAAAAAGTAACTGATGTTAATCGTATGGCATTCCCGGATTGTTTCTTTGTTATTGAGCATATTGAATCTAAAAAAATAGTTGCAACAGCACATGGTTTGCATAATTGCAATTTCGGATGGTCTAATGCTGCCGAATTATCCTGGGTTGCAGGAGATGCTGAGCATAAAGGTAAAGGATTAGGATATGCTGTATGTATGGCAGTAATAAAAAGAATTTTAGAAATGGGATATACAAACATCTTTTTACTCACCGATGATTTTCGTATACCTGCAATATCAGTATATTTAAAAATGGGATTTGCCCCGGCAATGTATCGTGAAGATATGCCGGGTCGATGGGATAAAATCGCTGAAATATTGGGAATTAATAAATAATATCCAATAACATGATTTTCGTTAATAAAGACAATTTGAAATTAAGGTCGCTTAGTCATACTAAGCGACCTTAAGCAAATTTCATGATTATCTATTTATTCCCTGCTTATAAATTGGACCATAGATATCAGCATCACGTATAATGCATCCACTCATGCCACCATCCCGCATTATTTGGGTACACCCACTGCAACTGATACATACTTTTTTTGAATCAACTTTATTATTAAACATATCCCGTGGAAAATCTGGATAAGCAAGACATCCGCGGCCCAAACCCACCATTTTAGCCCATCCTGCCTTTACAATACCTGCGGCAACCTGCGGGGTGAACTGACGTAACCACCCATAACCCGCACCGCTAAATGTCTGATCGGGAAAAGCCTGCTGCGCGCGACGCGCAATG
>CAZNLA010000429.1:0-4821 GCA_964573385.1 uncultured bacterium | reverse complement strand
GTTTATGAAATATAGTTTATAAATTTCACAATAATCTTCCGAAGTAATCCGGCGTACCTGTGATCGCTGTGTTTTTTCATGGTGGTTATCAATCATGATAAATATATTCTACCCGTCTGATCTTTGATTGCCAAGTGTTGCCTTTAATTTTTACATTTTCCGCTATTTGAGGTGAAATTAAAACTATAAGATTATCGTTTGTCAAGGCAAGTCAAGGTTTCAGTACTTTATCAAAAATTCAGGTGTATATTAAATTTGTCTAATTATTTTAAAGCATAAATGATATCAAGAGTTAAATATATCAATATTAGTAATATTTTGATATGGATATAACCATTTCTGGTTAAAAAACTTCTATAAAATTTAAAAAAAATTCCGCTAAATATAAAACTTTTTGCTGTTTTATGGGTATATATAATAGAGATAGATAAAATTGATTTTTATTTTCTATTAAAATAAAATTGGAGGAAATATATGCCTGATGAAATAAATGGTGATGAAACTATTAGTGATTTTGATGAGAAATGTAAAGCTTCACTTGAAATTATGCAGCAAAAAATTCAAGAATATCAAACTGGTATAAACAAAACAAGTGAAGTTCAGGAACGGCTTGAAGAATTTTATTTTAATTTTATGGAATCAAAGCATACCGGTAGTATACCACTTGAAATCATAGCAAAGTTAAATAATAGTGAAGCAAGAGCATTGTCAAATGGACGCAATACATCTCGTCATTTCGAGGATTGGAAAACTGTTATCAATAAAGTAACATCTAATTTGATTATATCTTTAATCAAACAGCAAATAAGCTCTGCAAATAAATTAGCCTCTATGATCAATACTTATAATAATATAGATTTAAAATTTAGAAAGTATAAGCAAAAAACAGAACTTTCTGAGAGTGAATCAATAGGTATCATCCTTAAAAAAATGATAGAAAACGAATACAATATGCCGGGAGTACAAAATGACAACACAAAAACAGATTAATGCAAATCAACGTAATGCAAAGAAAAGTACAGGACCCAATACTATAGCTGGGAAACAACGAGTCTCAACAAATGCCATTAAACATGGATTGCAGGCTAATACATGCCGCATGGCATGGGAATCTGAAGATGATTTTAACAATTATCGCTCTGCAATGATAGTCGAACTATCGCCTGTAGGTGCAATCGAATTCGTTATTGCAGATTCTATCATTACTGCTCAGTGGCGACTAAAAAGACTATGTGATATTGAAAACGGTGCATTATACAGATCAATTGCTAATGCAATTGAAATCAGGTCATTTATTGCTAATACAACAGGTAATACTGATAATATACCTATAAGTGATAAATGTTCATTAACAATAACAGATCTTAACAATAAACATGAATCCATTTTAGCCGCAGGTTTTGCCTATGACTTGTCTGAAGGTCAGACATTAGTTCACATTAACCGTTTTCGCAGAAGTTATGAGCGAACAATTTCAGAAAACTTAGATAGATTAGAAGCGATGCAACAGGCGCGTTTTAAACGAGAACATGAAGCAGAAATCGAAGTATATGAAGATGACATGATTACAGATAATGGAAATGAAGAAAATGACAAGGGATAATTTACAAACTGTTGAGAAAACAATTATTAATAATAATGTTTTACCAGAACTATTCGTAAAGTCAAGGAAATCTTCACGCAGATTGGAAGTAACAACCGTTAATACAGAAAATGAAAAGCTGTTAGCAGAATGCGAAGCTATATATAATAGGTCATTAGCAAATTTTGCTGAGGTTGGTAATGCTATCAAAATTATCCGCGATAAAAGGTTGTATAAAAACACATACAAATCTTTTTCTAATTATTGTGAAGAAAGATTGGGTTTGAAACGACGAACAGCGTATCAGAAAATTGAAGTTGCTGAAGTCTATGAAACTGTGCGCAATTGCGCACAGTTTCCGCCAGTAAATGAATTCCAGATTAGACAGTTATGTTGTTTAAAGACAAAGGAATTACAATAGGAAGCCTGGCAAAGAACAATTTCGTCATTAAAAAATGATAAAGTAATACCTACTGCTAATGACGTAAAAAGATCTGTGGAATTAATAAAGTTACATAGTAATTCTTCTGAATGGACTGAAATATTTAAACATGATAATATTTTCAATACGATTCCATTAAGATGGGAATTAATACTAAGTTCTCAAAATATTAAAGACGATACCGGTATCGGTAAAACAATCATCCATAGGATAAAAGTTAATAATGAAGTAAAGATGCCTAATTCTGATACATCTTTAAAAAAGACTGTATTAGTTGATGCAAAAAGTGAAATTACAATTTCATCTGTATCAACTAACGATATTAAATGGTTAATAAAAGCATGTGAATCAAAACCATGTTATAACTTTTTACTTTGGGCATCTCATCCAGAGATATTACAACTGTGGCAAAGTCATGGCATAATCGATAACTGGCCATCTAATGTATCATTAGCATTTAGAATAAATACTTTAGAGGATGCAAAAAAATTAAACTCTGATTTAGTAAATAGATTTCCATTTGATACGATTTGGTTTACTCCTATTGAGCCCATAATATTATTTTCCACACCTGATAATATAAAACGAGTTATAATCGGTGAAATAAACTGGCTTGAAAATAAATCTGTTGATATTATTATATCTCTTCGAAAAACAATTGGAAACCTGCTTACAAATACTAACAATATAATTATAGACATAGAAAAAGAAACCCAAAAAATATTTTACCAATTGTAGAATATAATCATAAAAAAAGCGTATGCTATATACTATATCGCATACGCTTTTTTTATGATTATCATTATATCTGTAATTTTTCCAACAACACTTTTTCACAAACAAAGCCAAATTTTGCACAAAATTATTTAATTTTTGCGGTCTTGGGGACAGCGCTTGGGGACATTTTTGGGGACATTAACTGTTTTAGCAGGCAATAAATGGCATAATTAAACATCGTTAAACGCGGGAAAGTGAGAGGGGAAAGGCAAAAAAATGGAGCCTCCTATCAGATTCGAACTGATGACCTGCTGATTACAAGTCAGCTGCTCTGGCCAACTGAGCTAAGGAGGCACCGGCGTTATATTAGCATTTGTGCATTTATCTGGTCAAGAGGATATGTGGGAATTTGTTTGATATTTGTGAATTATTAGTGATAAATTCTCAGGATTTGTAAATTTTGATTAGGAATTTTAAATTTCCTGCCTGTTTTACACCTTTATTTAGTATTGACTTAAAAGGTGGTATCTGGTTAAATGTATAAAATTAAACGTTTAAGGGGCATTGTATGAAACCTAAGTATGTGGCAATTTTCCATGCTAATTTGAATTACGCATTTTTAACCCCGGATAAGTATGAAAGAACTATACGCGCATCTTATGAAGTTATTTTTGATTCATTTGCCAGGTACCCTGACCAGCGATATGTTTTTGAAGCGTCAGGTTATACAATAGATAAAATGGCCGAATTAACGCCAGATGTATTGGAGAAATTAAACAAGGCTATTAAAGCAGGGCAATGCGAGTTTATGGGTGCGCCATATTCTCACCCCATTATGGCAAATATACCGGAGGAAGATGGGTATTGGTCATGCGAATTTGCCATGCGGACATATGAGAAACATTTAGGATTCAGGCCTGTTAGTTTTTGGAATCCGGAATGTACCTGGACCCAGCATGTACCACGGGCATTTGCACGGGCAGGTGTTAAATATTTAACATTGGATTTTGAATCTTACATGAACTCAACTGATAAAGATTATGCATGGGTAGAACACAACCGCACCCGTGATATTTACTGGGGTGGTCATTTACCATGGTATCCATTGGACCCTGATTGCAAAGCACTGCATCATCCATTTCGCAATGTGGTGCCAGGTATGGATGGCATGTGCCGCAGTGACAGATTAGTCGGTAAATATATCGGATATTTTCTGGGAAAAACTTCACTTGATGATTATCTGGATAATGTTAAAAAATGGACAGGAAACGGCAAAAAAGGCGCTACTATTATTATCGCAGATGATGCTGAATATTGTGGAACAACCGGGTATTATTATGTTAAATATTACCGCGATTATGACAAATGTTTTTTAGTTGACCCGGATGCCGGCAACAAATTGAATAAATTAATTGAAGGGATTAAGAAGTTTGGACAACTGGTAACATTTGAAGAAGCCTGCAAAGAGGAAGCGGTTGATGAACCATTTTTTGTTGAGGATGGATACGCATGGCATCGCACCTATGCCGAAGTTTGGGGTGGTACACCGGAAGCGCAGGCGTGGGAACCGATATTGGCAGGGTTACGTAAAGAATATAAAGCGAAAGTGCAACCACTGGCAGAAAGCGGAGAATACCAGCAATTAAAAGAAATGTCAGAAAAGTTCTGGTATCACCTGACAAATAGCGCTAATAGCGACGGCAGATGGCCGGCACCGCCAGCAAAAACCTGTCCATTTAATCGTAATTGGGTGCTTGATGAAATCAAAGCAACCAAAGCTATTCTGGCCGAAATGAAAAAAATCACAAAAGGATTGCCAAAACCAAAGGTAAATAAATATAAGGAAGACCCAACTGCCGAATCAAGTTATAACCTGCATTTCACAGATAAAAAAATGCAGGAACCGGCAGATATAAAAGAATTAAATAATTATGAAATAACCCATGCTATATATTATTACAACGCCATGGTAGATAGCGGAGTAGCAGAGAAGATATCAAAAGGTAAGATTATGCTGACTGAGATATTTGATGAACTTGACCGCCGTGGTATGAAGGGGATACGCCACTGGGCAGCAGTA
>CAZNLA010000428.1:0-4829 GCA_964573385.1 uncultured bacterium | reverse complement strand
GTGGTGAAGGTTACCGGTCATGAAAGTGGCAAAGATTTCCCGGTGCCGGAGTTTCCGGTACAGGTGAAATTGCTGCCGGTCAGCGGTTACGAACTAAATGCCCTGATACCATTATCATTTTTCCTGATAGATGAAAAGAGTGAAAAGTTTTATCTGGAGTCTGCAGTTGTCACTGCACCGGGTGCAGGCGCGCCGGTATCGTTTAGCCGTATGTTTATGCCGCAGACAAAACCGGATGGTGGCGCTTTTCGCGATAATACAAAATCTGCTATTGTTACAGTAAAATAATATAAAAAAGATATGCAAAAATAACACACTTTGGCATCTGTTCTGTATAATAAAATATAACAATATTCTGGGTACATAAGGAGCATTTCTATGATTCAGTTTGCGTTTAAGCAACGGGTGATGATGTGTCTGATTCTGATACTTTTTTGTGTGGCGTCCGTATTTGCAGATGTAGGTTGGGCCAGGCATAAAAAAGTATATGCTGTGCCGGTACCAGGTAAAATGGTGATTGACGGTAAGTTGAACGATTGGGATTTATCGGGACAGATTCACCAGTATGTTATTTCCGAAACTGCTGATATGCAGGGAACACGGTTTGCAATGATGTATGACACTGACGCGGTTTATCTTTCCGCAATTGTTCGTGATACTTCGCCGATGATGAACCGTCACGACCCGAATGTAGACCCAGATAAAGCATGGGATGCTGATGTCTGCCAACTATTTATGTCACTTGACCCGGCTTTGGGTTACCCTATTAATAAAGCATCATTTAACAGGGATGAAAGCGATAAAATGTGCACATTAATGCTGTGGCATTATACTGACCGCAAAGAGGCGAATCTGGTGGCTTTAAAAGCGATGACTTTCAGCAAACCTCTGCGTCCGGATTTATCAACAACCGGTGTCATTCCGCGTGAGCATTTCCAGGCTAAATATCTAATGGCGGATGATAAACGTGGTTATACTTTTGAATACAGAGTTCCATGGGCTACTTTAGGTATTACAAATCCGCCAAAAGCAGGCGACCAGTTAGCCACCACTGTATGTTTTTTTTGGGGAACACCTGATGGGTTTAAGACTGCCGGTGGGTCTGCATGGTGCTATGATGTTATGAGTGGACCGGGTTTTCCGTATCAGTCATCCGCTTGTTGGGGTAAATTAATACTTTCACCAAAAGGCAAATTGCCCAAAGAGATGGTGGAAGAAGGATTGCCACCAGAAAAACCAATGCCTTTAACTTTTAAATATAATTTACCTGAGGATAGCGAAGCAACGGTGGTATTATTCGATGAAAAGGGGAAAGCTGTCCGTACTTTGGTGGCATCCGGCGCCCGTCGTACCGGTGAAAATGTAGAACGCTGGGATGGTTTGGATAATAGCGGAAAACCGCTTGCCCCTGGTACATATAACTGGAAAGGTTTATATCACCTACCAATTAAGACAAAATTTGTATTGTCTGCCCATAATTCCGGTCAGCCACCATATAAAAAGGATGATGGTACCGGTGGATGGGGAGGCGACCATGGCAACCCGACCAGTGTGTGTGCTGCCGGCGACAGTATGTTGCTTACCTGGAGCATGAGTGAATCGGGGTGGGGGATAATAAAGACCGACCTGAACGGCAAAAAGTTATGGGGTTTAACCCATAACGCCGAAGATATCGCCAGTGATGGAAAATTGCTTTTTGTTGCCGGTGATAATGGGCATAACGGGGCCGAATCTGTAAAACCTTTTGACCTGAAAGATGGAAGAAAATTAAATTGGGGTAATGGAAAACCTGCGCTTGACCCACCTGCCGGTGGTGATGAAAAAACAAATGTTGCTACTGCTATCGCTTATTACAACAACAAACTTTACGTTTCATGGAAAATGCGTGACGCAATTGCTATTTATGATATTAAAAGTGGTGACCTGCAGGAAACCATTGCAGTGGAACAACCGGAAAAGATAACAGTTCGCAATGATGGTGTTATTCTGGTTGTCAGCAAAGGCAAAATAGTTCAGGCAAGTAAGCAGAATACGAAGGTTTTAGTCGCTGCTGGTGCTGACTATATTGATACACCACGTGGTATTACAACTGATGCTGCCGGTAATTTATATGTGGCCAATGCCGGAAAATTACAAAATGTTTCTGTTTATGATAAAGATGGCAAATATCTGAAAAGCATTGGCAAAAAGGGTGGTCGTCCGAAAATTGGCAGGTATGAATCGGATGGAATTTTGGAACCAGGTGGTATAGCGATTAGTAAAGATGGCAATTTATGGGTATCAGAGATATTAGACGCGCCAAAACGTCACAGTGTTTGGAATACCCAAACCGGCGCATTGGTGAAAGAGTTCTTCGGTGCGTCATCTTACTTTGGTTGGGCATATATGGATCCGAAACATCCTGACGAATTATATTGCCATAATGTATTATGGAAAGTAAATCTTAATACAGGTTCATGCGTACCGCACAGTACTATATGGCGTCCGACAGCGGAAAATATGATTGAACAACCAAATCCAGGCGGATATGCCGGCCATTTCCGGGTAATGACAGCGAAAAACGGCAAACAGTATGGGTTTGGTATGATTGATTACAGTCCGATGTTATTTATCAGAGACGGTGATATATTTAAACCTTTAACAGGAAGCATTCGTGTGGCATATGGCGCATATGGCAGTGGTATGTTGTATCCGGTAATGAAAGGCATTTATGATAAAACAAAAGCCGGAGCATTTTTATGGCAGGATAAAAATAATGACCAGACTGTTCAGGAAGATGAATTGACAGTATCTGAAGCAGGTCGGGGGGAAACAAGCTTTAATTGGGTGGATTCGGACTTGAATATATGGAATGATGCCGGATATATCTTTAAACCAGTTGAAATAAAAGAAGATGGTCGTCCGGTATATGACTTTACTAAGAAAGAGATGATACCTTTTAAAGGCGGCAATTCGAATGGAACATCGTTAATATATGATGAAACTGACGGTGGTGTTTATACCCTTGCGGATGGCGAACCTGGTTTTGCCAGATGGACAAAAGATGGAAAAATGGTCTGGGCATACGGGCCTAATATTTCCTGGCATTCCGCGTTAAGTTTACCGATGATTACGCCCGGAAAATTGTGGGGTCTCACCATGCCATTAGGTATCGCTGGTGACTTTACCGGTGTTTCATGTTATTTTGGTCCGTACCATTTATTTACAAAAGATGGTTTGTATGTCGCGATGATAATGCGTGATGGTCGCAGTGGTGGACTTGGCGCAGATATCACCGCGTCAGAGGTCGTCACCGGACAATTAGTTAAGCCAGATGGAATGAACCGGTATTTCCTGATAGCTGGTGACCAGGATGGGCGTGTGACAGAGATAATGGGACTTGATACCGTTAAACGGTTACAGGGTGGCACTTATATCCATACAGAAGAAGCGGCAAAGACCGCGTCAGACGCGTTGAAAGAATATCAGCGGTTATTATCGCAAAGTCAACGACTTGATATAGTAAAAGGTTTGCAGGCTTTGAAAATAGGTAAGGCGGTATCAAAATCTGTTGATGCTGCGCGTGGATTCACTGTGCGCGCCGCGTATGACGCGAAAAATCTTTACTTGTCCTATGATGTGCGCACTCCTAATCCGTTGGTCAATGAAATTGGCGACCCGCAGCGAATTTTTAAAGGCGGCAACTGTATAGATATCCAGATAGGTACTGATTATAAAGCCGATGTAAAACGTACAAAACCGGTGTTTGGCGACGTGCGTGTATTAGTGACTAAACAAGGCGGAAAAACAACGGCGGTTGTATTTAAACCAAAAGTCAAAGATTTTGCCAGGAAACCTGTTGTGCTGACATCGCCCACCGGAACAGAACCGTTTGACGCCATTGAAACTACAGACCGGGTTGAATTGAACTTAACAAAAACGGCAGACGGGTTTAACGCCGTTGTTACTATCCCGCAGGATTTAATCGGACTTAACCTGCAATCTGGTGATACAGTGAAGATGGATGTCGGGTATCTGTTTGGCAATGCCACCGGCAGTCAGGTAGCATTGCGGTCGTATTGGATGAATAATGGTTTTAGCGCGAATGTAACAAGTGATATCCCGAACGAAAGCAGACTTGTGCCGAATGAATGGGGAATAGCAACAGTGGAATGAAATTACGCATTATGAATTACGAATTACGAATTTTGAGGTGATAGTAAAAAAATAGATAATCAATCTAAACACTCCTGCCTTCTCCTTGGCAAGAAGGGGAGTTACTAATATAATCAAAACCTTCATTTAAAGTTCCTCTCCTTGCCAAGGATGGGTGCCGAAGGAGGGGTGGTTTTCGTTTACCCAAAACTGCAACATAACTATGTGAAATAGGGTTAAAATTACCTGTATAATTTAAAAAAGGTTATCTAAATAATGAAACAGAAAATTAATGTGCGTCAGCATAATGGCGCGCCGTGTATATTTGTTGACGGTGAACCACATAACGGTCTTGCGTTTTGGCATGCACCAAACGAGAGTGGTGTTGAAGAATGGCAGTTGTTTTCACGTTGTGGTGTTCACCTGTTTCAGGTTGATACATCGTTATGGCCGTCTGCCATTGATGGTGAAGACCCGACAGCGGCGTGGGACCGGATAATTGAACTGTTATTGCAGGCAGACCCGCAGGCGAAAGCGTGGATTCGTTTATGGACAGAACCATCTGCCGCCTGGTTGCAGGCGCATCCTGATGACGCGCAGGTACATACAGACCAGCATAACGGTGATAATTTCAGATGGCGGGTTGCCTATGCCAGCAAGTTGTGGCGACAGGAAACAGTGAAACGATTGCGGCG
>CAZNLA010000427.1:0-4894 GCA_964573385.1 uncultured bacterium | reverse complement strand
ATGGCGGCGGTTTTGCTGGAGCGGTCGGTGGAATGCAAAGTGCAATTTATTATCACCAGTGGAACCGAACGGGCAGAGAATATCGTTAATGATCTGACGGCATTTTTTGGCGCTGACCACCCGTTGTCGCCGGTATTTTTTCCATCGCTTGAGACGTTGTTGTATGAGGAAACCAGTCCGGATTTGCAATTGATGCGGGACAGAATGACGGTGTTATCCCGGTTGGCAAGTGGTGAAGATGTAGTGGTGGTGGCGACTGCGGACGCGGCGTTCCACCGGACATTGCCGATGGCAGAGGTTAATAAACAACACCGAATTATTACTGTCGGCGGAAATTGTGACCCGTTGGAGATGGCGCATTACTTAAACGCGATAGGGTATCAATATAGCGCGTCAGTGGAAAACCCGGGCCAGTTTTGTCGTCGGGGTGGATTGTTGGATATATTCCCGTCTACGTATCAATTCCCGGTAAGGCTGGAGTTTTTTGGCGACGAGATTGAGTCGATGCGGGTATTTGACCCCGGGTCGCAACGATCAAAGGATAACATAAGCCAGATAGATATATTCCCTGCGCGGGAGATAATTATAACACCAGAAACCGCAGAAGCAGCGATTGTTAAGATTCGTGGCGGATACCAGGCGCAGATGAAAACTATCTCAAAGGCGCCGGTGCGGATACCTGGAGAAAAGGGTGTTGAGGAGTTATTATCGCCGGCAGAACGACTGACGGCAAAAATTGAAAACGAGATAATGTTGCTGGAACAGGGAAATTATTTTAATGGGGTGGAATATTATCTGCCATATTTTTATGATACCGGTACCACACTTCTAAATTATTTGCCGTCATCCGCAGGGATTATCATCGATGACACCGGGCATATTGAGGAGAGTTTTAGCAAATTTACAGAAGGATTGGCAGTGGTGGAATCAAGCCGATTAGTACGCGGAGCACTATTGCCATTGCCATATGCGCTATACCAGTCATTTGAAGATGCATTTGCTGACATTTATAAACGGCAAGTGGCGGAGTTTTCTTTATTGGGGCAGGGTGTAGCAGATTATAATCTGCAATTAGATTCGCGACCACCGGATAATTATGGTATTACCAGTGAGAAGTTACAACCGGATATTACGTCATGGTTGCGCAGTGGTTACACCGTTGTTGTCGCTACCCACCAGGAAGGCCGTATAGCGGAAGTATTGGGAGATTTGGGGTTGCCAGCGGTAAAGTCGGTGGATGAAACCGGTGTGTTAGTTAAGCGTGTTGAATTAAACGAAGGTACGATATTACCTGAGTTTAAAGTGGTGGTGCTTACCGATGGCGAATTGCTGGGTTGGCAAAAGCAACGCCGTGGCACCAAACGATGGCGACAGGCACCGGGACAGGTATTAATTAATGTTAACCAGTTAACGGTAGGCGATATGGTGGTGCATATTAACCATGGTATTGGCCAGTATATAGGTATGGTTCGCCGTGATGCAGGTGGGGTGGAACGGGAGTTCTTGCAGATTAATTATGCTGAAGCGGATAAATTATTTGTGCCTGTTGACCAATTAGACCGTGTACAGAAATATTCCACCATTGGCGAGGAACCACCACGGGTAAACCGTCTGGGCACCGGCGATTGGGAACGGGTAAAACGCAGAACAAAGAAATCCACTGAAGACCTGGCGATGCAGTTGATGAAGTTGCAGGCGATGCGGGTAAGGCAGCGTGGTTACCAATACAGTGCGGATACACCATGGCAACGCGAGATGGAAGAAGGTTTCCCGTGGCGCGAAACAGTTGACCAGTTGAAGGCGATTGAAGAAGTAAAAGCGGATATGGAAACGGATAATCCTACTGACCGGTTAATTTGCGGCGATGTCGGGTATGGAAAAACCGAGGTGGCTATCCGGGCAGCTTTTAAGGCGGTGATGGATGGCAAACAGGTGGCGATATTATCACCGACCACGGTGTTAGCCGCGCAACATTACCGCAATTTTCGCGAGAGAATGGCCGCATTCCCGGTGAAGGTAGCGTTGATGTCGCGTTCGGTGCCAAAGCGCGAGCAAAACAGAATCGCTGGCGAAATAACTGGTGGTGCGGTGGATATAGTAGTCGGCACCCACAGAATATTGTCAAAAGATATTGTATATAAAGATTTGGGACTGGTGATTATTGACGAAGAACAGCGTTTTGGCGTTAAACAAAAAGAACGTTTTAAAGAACAAAAGGCAAATGTAGATATTATAACAATGTCGGCAACACCTATCCCGCGAACATTGCATATGGCACTTGCCGGATTGCGGGAAATGAGCCTGATAACCACCCCGCCGGAAGGAAGAATGCCGGTGCGCACCATGGCTATTGAGGCGGATGATGAGGTATTGCGCGAGGCGATTTTGCGCGAACTGGACCGCGATGGCCAGGTATTTATATTACATAACCGCATTTCGTCAATTTATCATTACACCGAACATATCCGTAAAGTTGCGCCACAGGCAAGGGTGGCGGTTGCCCATGGACAAATGGCAGAGGGCGAATTAGACCAGGTGATGTTTGAATTTTATAACCGCGATTATGATGTGCTTGTATGTACCGCTATTATAGAAAATGGTGTCGATTTCCCCAATGTTAACACCTTAATTGTTGATAACGCGGACACCTTCGGTTTGTCACAACTTTATCAATTGCGCGGAAGGGTAGGGCGTAGCGACCGCCAGGCATACGCGTATTTAACCTGGAGACCGCGAAAAAAACTGACGGAAACCGCGCAGGAAAGAATTGCCGCTATTAAAGAGTTCAGCCATTTAGGTGCCGGATATCAGATAGCCCTGCGCGACCTTGAGATTCGCGGTGCCGGCAATTTATTGGGATCAGAACAAAGCGGAATTCTGGCATCAGTAGGTTTTGACCTGTATTGCCAGATGCTGGAGGAAGCAGTTCGGATGGTGAAGGGTGAACATATTGAGGAAAGGCATGACATCCAGATAGATTTACCGATGGACGCGTATCTGCCGGATGATTATGTACCGGATTTAAACCAGCGAATAGATATGTATCGCCGATTAGCATCGGTGCGAATGGCAACTGTGGCGGAAGATTTGAAAAACGAGATAATTGACCGATATGGAAAACCGTTACCGGAACCGGTTAATAACCTGTTCAGATTAATTGGCGTGAAGATATTATGCATAGACACAGGTGTTACCCACATCACCCCGGAACGCGATTCTATCGCGATACGCCTGGCCGCCAACCGAACATTATCCCCGCAGGCAATGAAAAGCCTGTCGCTGGAAGGGTACGAATGGCGCAAGCGTGGCCTGCCGGCACCTGCCTTTACTCAGGAAAAGGTGACTTTATATACCCATAACATTGATAAAGAAACACAATTGCAAATGCTGGAAGAGATAGCGTCGCGGTTGCGGGTTATTGAAGATGAAATAGCGAATGCCCCCAAAATCATACCAAAATTAGGAATAAACAGACGTTTTGGCGCGG
Organism: uncultured bacterium; assembly: GCA_964573385.1. Taxonomy (GTDB): domain Bacteria; phylum Armatimonadota; class Hebobacteria; order CAIYQO01; family CAIYQO01; genus JBAXQQ01. The sequence goes on along the minus strand of CAZNLA010000427.1, from coordinate 1,407 downwards.
ATACACGACGATTTGGTGAGTAAAAGTGAACGTCGAACATTGAACGTTCAACTTCCAATTTTGAATAGTTCGACGTTTACTCTAAAAAAAGTTTAATATCCAACATATTGGGATATCCTAATTTACATGCGTTGCAAGATAAATCAATTCATATATTTATCTCCCCGGAAAATCTACTTTTTCCGGGTTATATTAGCTTGGGGTAGGGCAGATGACCGCTGAAACAGGTTCATATCCCGGTAAATTAAATTTTACCATGCCTCTGCTACTTGCTGTTTTAATATTAACCGCAGCTATTTTTTTTGTTGGTTGCAGTCAGGTAAAAAAAACTTCAAATCAGCCTGTCCAACCGGTTCTATCCACCCTGAAAATGACAATTGCCTGGCCGGCAAAGTTAATACGTATACCAACGGCAACAGAAAGCATAAAGGTTACGATTAAAGATAACGCGGGTTATCAGCAGGATATGGTGGTTAATAAACCTGCTACAGAAAATAGTTCCACATTAGTATGGGAAAATTTGCCAGTTGGCGAATTAACAGTGCTGGTGGCCGCATACCCGCAAATTAATGCCACCGGTTTAATAATAGGTTCTTCAACCTCTGTAATAAATACACAACCGGGAGAAACACAGCTATTAGCAATAAGTATTAACTCTGCTATTTCCCATGTTACTGTTACAGTACCTGACCAGTCATTGCGCGTAGGTGATAAACTGCAGTTGACATTTAAAGCAACAGATTCTGACAATCGTCTGATTCCAGTCGCAGATGCGGATTTAACATGGACATCATCAAATACTGATATTGCAACCATTGATACACATAAAGGCACTCTAACGTTTTTAAAGGATGGCATAGTTAATATTTCTATCCATGAAGAAGGTAGCAATGCCACGGATACAATACAATTAACCGTATTGCCGGCAATAGACCATGCAGAAATAATATCGAATGCAAACAAGGTTGTATTGAAAACCGGTGAGATATTGCAATTATCTATGCGTGTTTTAGATACCAATGGTGGTGTAGTGCCATTAAATAGTGTACCAGTAATATGGAACAGTGCTGACAATAAAATTGCAACAGTAACGGCAGATGGGTTAGTCACCGGAAAAGCGTATGGTACTGTAATTATTACAGCCGCAGAAACAAAATATGGTCTTTCTGCCAGGATAGAAATATCTGTAATAGACGTGAATATTTCGCAGTATTGGGGTAATCGCCAGGCGGCGATATGTTATACTTTTGATGATGGGGCGTTGAGCCAATATACCATAGGCGTCCCACTATTGAATGAGTTTAATATTCATGGTACTTTTTTTGTCAGTCCTGCTTTCAGTAGAATGGATTTATGGAGGATTGCGGCAACGCAGGGGCATGAAATCGGGAATCATTCATATAATCA
>CAZNLA010000426.1:0-4898 GCA_964573385.1 uncultured bacterium | reverse complement strand
AGAACTTTCGATATTCACCGCAAAAGAACGCAAGGAACACAAAGAGAACTTTTCTAAAATCTTCTTTTGCGGTCTTTGAGATCTATCGCGGTGAATTAAAATGTTTTGAAGGTGATTTGACATTACAGAACTTTCGATATTCACCGCAAAAGAACGCAAGGAACACAAAGAGAACTTTTCTAAAATCTTCTTTTGCGGTCTTTGAGATCTATCGCGGTGAATTAAAATGTTTTGTAGGTGATATTTAAAATTACAGGTTTTTTGCAACCTATGAAGAAATCTTCTTTTGCGGTCTTTGAGTTCTATCGCGGTTAATTAAAATGTTTTTCGCCTTTAATAACGAAATCAGGAAAGAATAATGCGAATTTTATATATTTTTATATTGCTTACCTTAATTCATTCTATTTACGCGCAGGATGTTGGTCGCGCGTCGATAAAAAATGAGACATATTCGGTTACCGCCGACTCAATTGAAATTGATGGTAAAAACAGAGCAGTCAAAGCAGAAGGCGCAGTAGAGATTACCGATATTGACAAATATTTTGCCGCGCAGTCATTGTTTATGAAATATGAGAAAAATTTCAATGGGGAAATGCATAATGTAACAGGATATATAAAACCATTTTATATAACGGGAAAAATCCTTACGTTTGCTCCGGATGGCAGTGCCTCATTACAAAATGGATCAATAACCACCTGTAAAAGCAAAAAACCGCATTATTGCTTCATTGCGGAAAACCTTGGTATGTCACCCGACCACAGAGTTGTTTATCTTAATAGGGCCGGATTAAAACTGTTTGGGATGAAGTTAACCTCGACATATAAGTATGAAATATCTTTAGGTGAGTCCGGAAAAGAAAAAACAGAATGGTTCCCATTTTTAGTCGGGTACAGTCAGGCAGATGGTTTGTTTCTATCTTTTATATATAATTACCCGATTGTTAATGATGTAACAACCGTCACCCGGGTACAATATGGCACCGGTAACTTTTTCCGCGCGTCAGAGACGGTGGCGTATAATATTCCGGTGAAAATATTAAAGGTTAATCCGGAAATATCAGTAACAGCAAGTTATCATGAAAGATCTCCATATGGTGTATCCGATAATTTGTATCGTGATCAGTCATACAATAGAATGCCGGAGTCAACATTAATAATTCCGGGGATAAAAATATTCAAACTCGGCGGGCAATGGGCCTTAACCGGCAAGGTCAGTTTTGGCGAATATCATGAATCTATTTCCGGATATAAATCAACCCGTGGTGATGGTTTGTTGGTTTTATCCAGTCCACGCAAGATAATTGGGGATGCGGCAATCGGTTTGGTATTGGTTGACCAACAATTTTATTACCCTGGTATAACCCGCAATACAAATTATTACCGGTTAATTGTGGATAAAAAGAAAAACGAAGGGTTTTACTGGAAAGTTGCTTACCAAAAATCGCATGATACCGGTGGCAGTCCATTTTATTTTGACAGAATAGTTTTGTCTAATCAATTGGAGACCGGGGTGGAGTTTGATTTGTGGAAGAATAGTCCGTACCGTTTGAATATTACAAATATTAATGATTTAAACACCGGGAAATCAAACGATTTGTTGCTAAAATTAAAATACAGCCTGGATTGCATGTCCTTCAGTGCCACATATTCCCATGGCACCGGTTCCACAACCTTCGGCGTCGATCTTAATCTGTAATTATTTCTATATTTAATAAAATATCTATTGACAAATTAACAGTGAGTTAATAGTATTGGGGTAGAAAATAATTATTCTATTGCCAACGGCATTAAAAGACTGAAATCTATAAAATCAGTTTTGAAATAATTAATTTTCCCCTTTACGACGAAGGAGTTATGTTTATGTTAAAACGTTTTATCTTAGTTTCAATGATAATGGTATTTGCTCTGGCAATATCGCGTTCACAATTGGCTAACAGTGCCTGGCCAATGTTCCGCGGTAATCTTCAGCATAATGGTCTCAGCCAGTATAATGGTCCTACCACACCAACCCTTAAGTTCACTTTTCAGGGTGTTGGAACATCTACATCGAATCCGATTATAGGTGCGGATGGTACTGTTTATGAAGTTTCTTCCTCAACATTATATGCCCTTAATGCAGATGGTACACCGAAATGGGATTACAAGGCAGGTGGTAATATATCTTCTACTCCTACGATTGATAAAGATGGTAATATCTATTTTGGTTGTTCTGATAAAAACATTTATGCTGTTGGATTTGATGGCATTAAGAAATGGTCTAATCCTACTAACGGTGCAATAGGATCAAGTCCGGCTATCGGGGCAGATGGTACTATATATTTCGGGTCAAATGATAAAAATCTTTATGCTTATAAATCAGATGGTAATCAAAAGTGGAAATTCCCTGCAACTGGTGCTATTATTTCCAGTCCGGCAATCAGTCTGGATGGCAATACTATATATTTTGGTTCTCAGGATAAAATTCTTTACGCGATAAACCTTGATGGTACAATTAAATGGAGTTACACCACTGCCCAGGGAGAAATTAATTCGAGTCCTGCAGTTGGCGCGGATGGGACAATTTATATCGGTTCTGATGATAATAAAGTTTATGCAGTTAGTTCAGATGGTACACATAAATGGGTTTATACTACCGGAGGTGCTGTTTCTTCCAGTCCGGCAGTGTTAGCAGATGGCACGGTATATGTAGGTTCCTCCGATGGTAAATTATATGCTATTGACTCTAAAGGGATACAAAAATGGGCTTTAGCTAATGCGGGTGGATCATCAAGTCCTACAGTTGGCAAGGATGGTATAATTTATAATGGTTCTTATGCTGTTAATCCAGATGGTACGCAAAAGTGGAAATATGCAGGAAGTGGTAACAGTACAAGTCCGACTATTGCCGCTGATGGGACGCTTTATCTTGGCAGTCATGCAATAGGTGCTGGTATTACACTGACATCTCCAAAGGGGGGTGAACAATGGCAACAGGGAAGTTTACATCCAATTACCTGGACATCAACTGAAAAAAATATGACAGTTAAAATAGAGTTGATAAAAGGTGGAAATCCGGATAGTATTATTATTGCTGATACTCCCAACATTGGTACTTTTAACTGGACTATTCCGATAGCACAGGCAGTGGGCAATGATTACAAAGTTAAGGTAAGTATGGTTGGGGATGCAAGAGTGATGTCTGAGAATGCCATTGCTATTCTTGCTGGCATACCCCCAACTCCTCTTACTATTAATAGTCCGAATGGCAATGAAAAATGGCAAATTGGTACTGCGCATTCAATCACATGGACATCAACAGGCGTAACTGGAAATGTTAAGATTGAATTGTTTAAAGGTGGTGTTTTTAATAGCACCATAATTGATAATGTAGCAAATACCAGTCCATATAGTTGGACTATCCCCGCTAGCCAGGTTGCCGGAACTGATTATAAAGTAAAAATAACTTCAGTTGCTGACACTAAAGTTTTCAGTGAAAGTGTTGCAGACTTTGCAATTACCATTGACGCACCTGTTGTTACAGATGCCTGGCCCATGTTTCGTCATGACCTTCAACATACTGGTCGCAGTCAGGTTGCCGGTCCATTAACATCTACAATTAAATGGACGTTTAACTCCAAGGATGATGTGTTATCTTCTCCATCCATTGGAGTAGACGGCACCATTTACATTGGTTCTTTTAATAATATAGTAATGGGTAGTGGTTTAGATGCTTCGTCTAACTGGTTTAAATACATAAAGTCTTATAATAGCGACAACACTTTTTATGCAATTAATCCTGATGGTACGCAAAAGTGGAATTTTAAGGCTGGTGGTGCTGTTTCTTCCAGTCCGGCTATAGGTGCAGATGGAACCATTGTTATCGGATGTGATGACAATAATATTTATCAATTCAAATCAGATGGTACGAAAAATTGGACTTGTCCTACCGGTGGTGCAGTGAGTTCCAGTCCTATCATCGGCGCGGATGGGACTATTTATGTAGGGTCTCAGGATAACAAACTTTATGCCATTAAACCTGATGGTAATCAAAAATGGACATTTCCCACCGGGGGTGCTATAAGTTCCAGTCCAACTTTAAGTTCAGATGGTACCACAATTTACATCGGTTCTGCTGATAAAAAAGTTTATGCAGTTAACCTCCTCGATGGCACGCAAAAATGGGTCTACTCTGAAAGTTTGGGAATTATAACTTCCAGTCCTGCAGTCGGTTCAGATGGCACCATATATGTAGGGTCTACTGATAATAAAGTCTACGCTATTAACCCCAATGGGATCCATAAATGGGCATATACCACACAGGGTGCGGTGAGTTCCAGTCCTGCTATTGATACTAATGGAACCATCTACATCGGTTCAAATGATAAGAATCTTTACGCAATAAATCCAGATGGTACAAAAAAATGGTCATTCCTTACTGCAAACGTCGTGACTTCTAGTCCAGTAGTTGGAGTAGATGGCACTATTTATGTTGGATGTGATGGTATTGCAATTACTCAATATGATCATTATGATAGACTTACTCCACGTACGTTGTCTTATAATAATATTATTTACGCAATTAATCCGGATCGCACACAAAAATGGGTATATGCTACGACTAATAATAAATCTTCTAGTCCTGCCATTGGAGCAGATGGCACCTTATATATTGGAAGTTATGCATTTGGTGCTAGTATTACCATTACATCACCTAAAGGTGGTGAACAATGGCAACAGGGAACTTTACACCCGATTACCTGGAAATCAACAGCAAAAAATATTACGATTAAAATTGAATTATTTAAGGGGGGTGTTCTGGATACCTTAATAATAGCGGACACTCCAAATAATGGCATATATAACTGGACAATACCTGCGTCGCAAACACCCGGTACTGACTATAAAGTAAAGGTTAGTGT
>CAZNLA010000425.1:0-4909 GCA_964573385.1 uncultured bacterium | reverse complement strand
AGATTACCATTAATGGTATGGAACCGCTGGCATATCTCTGTCGCGTGACTTTAGAAAAAATGGCCATATCACCATTAAGGGCAACAAGCCTTAATGATAAATTTGATATTACTATCAAATGTCTCGGTGGTGGTAATTCCGGCCAGGCCGGCGCTATTCGACATGGTATTGCACGTGCTTTGTTGCAATATGATGAAGAATTACGCAAAACATTGCGTTCATTCGGAATGCTCACCCGTGACGCACGTGTGAAAGAACGCAAAAAATATGGTCGCAAACGCGCACGTCGCGGATTCCAGTTTTCAAAACGCTAATATTGTTTTCGAGAACATACAAAAAAACGCCCGATTATATCGGGCGTTTTCTCTGTTTGGTTTACTTCAGTAACTAATATCTATCATTTGCACCTGACATCCATATCTTAGTGTATTGAAATTAAATAAATCTTGATTTTTGATAATAAATAAGATAAAAATATAGAACTCAGGAATTATTTTAACCACGAAATACACGAAAGACACGAAAAATGAACTCATTTAACATTCAATACTCTATGAAGATGTTAAATAATAAATCTTTTTCGTGTCCTTCGTGTATTTCGTGGTTTATAAATAAAACTCTGGAATGTTATACAAACCCTATTTTATTTCAACATTATTTAAGTTTTATTATCTGCTACCCACCTGACTTTCGAGGTTTGTTATTTACTTCTTTGGCCCAGTAGAATTTCTTATTACCAGATAAGAAGGTAGCAATTCTTTTTTACCACGATAATGTTCCAGCATGGCGGAATCACGTTCGCATTCCAAAGCTATCTCTGCTGCACGTCTTCCGATTCCAATTAAATTGTGACTGATTGATGTCAATTTGGGATACATCTTACTAGCATTAAAATCGTCAAAACCGATAATCGATATATCATCAGGGATAGTTAACCCTTGTCTTAGTGTTGAGTAATACAAACCTGTCGCTATTATTTCCTGACTGCAAATTACCGCGGTGGGTCGTGTTGATGACGATAACATTTCTTTTGATATATTTATAGCGGAACTTATAATTTCATCTATATTATCTTCATATGGCAAATCTTTCCATTTCACCTTATCGTTGAAATTAATTATTGTCGGTGTAATTCCGGTATTATTACATGCGTCTGTAAAAGCTGTTTGCCGCTTAATCATGGCAGTATCGGTTACATTATCAGCACATAACCAGGTAATGCAGGTATGTCCCAGTTCTTTAAGGTGTTCAATCGCATCAAATATACCAGGTGCCGGGTCCATATTTACTTGTGGATGTGGTGATTCATCAGGCCCGCCAAGTATCCATACAATAGGTCCGTCGGAATCCTGGAAATGTCCGATATTTAAGGATGATAAAAAGCCCGGTACCAGTAAACCGCCAATGCGACCTTCATGCAGATATCGCAATGATCTGCGTTCAAGTGCGGAGTCTGTTTCTGTCTCTTTTTCGCCAATTACTACCAGATTTTTATCCTGAGCATCAACACAATCTTCCGCGCCATATATTATTTGTCCCCAGTAAGCAGTAAACGGTTCTTTTCTTTCATTTGCTGTGATAAATAGGAAAGCCGGTCCGATAGATTCGCGAATACGCAACGACCGGGCAGAGAAGTTAGGTCGGTAATCAAGGCTTTTTGCTACGTCAAGCACTTCTTTACGCAACTTATCACTAACCCCGGTATTTCCGCGCGCGCCATTAAGTACTGTGGATACTACAGCAGTTGAGCATCCAACTTTACGGGCGACATCTTTTAATGTAGAAACTTTTTTACTCATAATGAGGTAATAATATCAAAAATTTACAAAAATTTACAGATTAAACGATTAAAAATTAAAGAAAAATACTAATTTTTTTAATGAAGGTGATAAATTTTTATCATTAAATCATACTAAAAGGTATTTATGAAATTTTTGTTTAAAATTATACAAAAAATGGTAGCATTATATTAAGGAGAAAAAGATGAAACAATCAGCATTAAAAATCATTAATCCGATATTAATGATATCGTTGTTAATCCAACTTATTGCAGTGGGGTTAATGGTTAGCGAGTTAGCCGAAGGAAACAAAGAATTAGGAATGTTAATTTTTATGGCACATAAATTTAATGGTATGGCTCTGGTAGTTATTGGGCTAATACATTTAATTTATAATTGGAATTGGGTTAAAGCACAGTTTAAAAGTAAATAAGCACAGGTTTTTCCTTATCTAAAAAAATATATTTAAAATGTCTTGTATCAATAGGCTCAGTGACCGTGGTTTCTCCCGGTCACTGAAAATGTCGAAGTGACCACATCTAAAATCTGAAAACTTGTCCAATTTATTGGGGTTAGGGTATAATCAACCCGATGAATATTGATAAAAAATCGGGATGTCTTCCTGTTATTATCTGCAAAGCGGCTTTTATTATTGCATATCTATTGTTTAAACGCCGATTTATAAAATTACCGATATTGTCAGGTAAGGTAAATATTTTGGGCATATCAGTTGATGCGTTAGATATGTCCGGCGTGTTAACTAAGGCAGAGGAATTTATAAATTCCGCTGCGCCACATCATGTATTTACTGCAGACGCTTCAGGTTTAATACGGGCAGCAGAAGACGTGGAATTTGCTGAATTAGTAAAAAATGCCGACCTGGTCACCGCGGATGGTGCCGGCGCTATGTTAGCGGTAGAGATGCGTGGTGGTCGGCTTTCTGACAGGGTTAGTGGTTGCGACCTGGTGGATAAACTGTCAGAATTAGCCGCTAAAAATGGTTACGGCGTTTATTTTTTCGGCGCGGCAGAAGGTGTCGCTGAATCTGCGGCCATAAAACTTCAGCAAAAATATCCGTCTTTATCTATCGCCGGTATACGTAATGGATATTTTAAACCAGAAGACGAAGAAGAGATAGCCCGGCAGGTAATCGCCGCAAAACCTCAAATCCTTTTTGTTGCTCTGGGTATCCCAAAACAAGAACAATTCATCCGTAAATATTTTCACCTCTTAAATATCCCCGTTATGGTAGGCGTAGGCGGCAGTTTTGATGTCATCAGTGGTACCATAAACCGCGCGCCGGTATGGATGCAGAAATCCGGCCTGGAGTGGTTGTATCGTCTAATACAGGAACCACAACGCCTTCCCAGAATGACAGCACTGCCAAGATTCATTGTGACAGCATGGAAAACGAAAGAAACTGAAAAAATACAGAGATGAATTAAAACAAGATTTAAGGAAGATCCTTTCATGTATAATATTATATGAAATTTACTTCAGTTTGCTGTCCAAGAAAAACCGGGTGCGGGGCAGTGAAAAATATAATCTTATCAGGTTTTTGCAAAACTCAATTATATCTATTTTTTCTGTAGGGAATGCCGTCCCCGGCATTCCTCTTTGAGATAGAAACTCTCTATTAACGGAATGCCGTGGACGGCATTCCCTACTATTCAGACGGGTTTTGCAATAGCCTCTTATAATCAATTAATTCTGTAAATAGTGGTTCAAAACAAAAGATTGCTGATATTTTGGTGGTTTCTCTAATGATATGGTAGAATATTGCAATAACGCTGTTCTTCTGATAAGTGAAAAAGGAGTATGTATTATGAATGATGTTGATTTTAAAACTGAAATGAAAAATATTCCGGTAATGCTGAAAATTGCTTCGTTAATGTATATCATCCCGGCACTGGTATTACTATTTCATTTATTTTCATTCAATGATACAAATGAACTTGGTAATTTAATTGGCTTTTTGATTTACTTTTTTTATGCAATCTACAATATGCTGATAGCAATATTTCAAATAAAAAGGAATATTCTTATCTGGAGACTTACTGTAATATTGCCATTTATCATATTAATATGCACCTTCTCAATGCTGAATAATGAAAATCATAATGATTCAATCATCAAATTAATTTACTTTGGATACTTGTTATTAAATCTCTTTATTGGAATCGGATTTTATAAAAAGAATATTATTAAGTGGTGTATTGTTATGATATTGCCATATATAATCTTTATCTATTCATTATCATTTTTAGTAAATGTTGAATATCGTGATTTCATTCCTCAACTGATTTTTTCAGGATTTATAATATCTATTTTTATGGTAGGATTTGGGTTGTTTAAAAGAAATATAGTCGCGAAGTGGTTTACTTTAATACTCCCATATTTAATAGCAAGTTTTAGTATATTTTTGTTCATTGTCTATTTAGTAGATAAATATGGATGGTTTAGAGATTTTGCACTAATAGCAGGAATAATTTTCATGGTTATTACTTTATATTTCGCAGTATCTGCTTTCCTAATTACCAGACCTGAAATAAAGATATTGTTTGAAAAAATTGATGAGAATCGTTAATTCGGCAACAGACTACTCAATTCCAAATACAAATCAATAGAGGGAACAATACAGAAACTGGTTATGCATTAATTGATTTCTTTGATTTTCTTCCTGCAGACTGGCGGATTAAACATCGTCCGATTTGTTGTTCAAGGGATGCAACAAACTCTGGTGTCCCAGTGGGCCAACCGGTATGGGTATTGGTCCAATACACTGGGGCCGCAGGCTTCCTAGCCTGCTCCCCGGTGATGCGCTAATGGAACTGGCAATAGATAATTTCTTTTACAATTACAAAAAATGCAAACAAAAAACTTCATACTGGTAATTCCATTAAAATTCCAACCTGGGGCAGGCAAGATGCCTGCGGTCCAATACACTGGGACCGCAGGCATCCTAGCCTGCTCCCCGGTGATGCGCTAATGGAACTGGCAATAGATAATTTCTTTTACAATTACAAAAAATGCAAACAAAAAACTTCATACTGGTAATTCCATTAAAATTCCAACCTGGGGCAGGCAAGATGCCTGCGGTCCAATACACTGGGACCGCAGGCATCCTAGCC
>CAZNLA010000424.1:0-4915 GCA_964573385.1 uncultured bacterium | reverse complement strand
ATGGCGCAAAATTCCATCGTTGGCTGCCCCAATGCATTTGATTATTAGATTCCCAAACCTGGTAACTGGGTGGCAACATACCCGGTACTGCGGCAACTTCCCATCGTGCCGGTCGCCATGGTTGGTTGTACCATGTAATATTACCGCCTCTGGGAACTTTGCCAGCATAATTATGTCGCATAGAGTTCATGCCTACTAAGTGACATAATGGCGCTTCTGAATCCTTTAATGACATTTCAACTTTCATTGATTGAATGGTAACAGGATTTTCATTAGGTATAAGATCCCATACCACAGTCGCGAAACCGTCTTCTTCTATAGTGACAGTGGATTTAAGCGTACCTGCAATAGATGTGGCCTCACAGTTAAATACCGCTAAATCAGGAAATAAGACTTTCCCGGAAATGTTCACCGGCTTCCATTCAATATTCTTTCCATCCACATTACAAATAACTTTCATTTGTTCAGCTAATAATTCTTTACCATTAGCAATAACACTGTCAAAAAGTCCCAGACTGTTAACAGTGTAAGTGCGACCAATGACTGACACTTTTTTATCTTTTACTTCAACTGGGGTAAAAGGCGCGTAAACTTTATGTTCTAATCCTATTGTGTTGTGCTCAAATCCAAAATGTGTTCGCCGGAAAGTCCTGTTTGATAACAACTTTACACCATTGAACTCATACTCAACCTGATACACACCATCAGGTAATTCCGGCAATTTTACAAATCCATGACCGCGACCTTTTGCGTCTAAAGTAATTGAACCATCCGCCACTTTTTTATTATCGTTTTGATTGAGTATTGCCACATTAAGCTTTGTTGGGTTTACTTTATTACGTGTATCATCAGGTGGTAATAATTTTATCGCTGAATTATAATCAAAACCGATTTCTATCTCATTTGTATATGGGTAATATGCGTAGGGGACACGCGCAAAAACATCCGCGTCACCAGAGTTTGATACTGTTCCATGTACCTGTGGATTATAACCGGTATTCTGACGCCATTTGATGTCATCTTCTGAAAGGTTTTCCTGTGATTTTAGCACAGCAAATGCGGAAGAAAAGAGTATTGAAAGAATAAAAATTCTCAGATATATTTTAAAATAATACATTTTTTTGTCCTTTAAAAACCTATTCCCTGCGCGGGTACTGAATTAAGTAAAATAAATCCGCGCCAGTCATGAGCGGCCACATCCACCCTTAGTTTTGCGGGATGTATAGTAGCACCGGCACGTGGTCCACCCGGGTCAAGAATACCAAAGGTATCTGTTATTCCTTCCAAATCAAACAATTCGCGTCCGCGGATTAATTCTTTGGAAACCGGCAACAATTTGGGGAAATCAAAAGATATCTGCAGATTCTGAGCGTTATTCTTTCCATAATTTGTCACCAGAATTAATAAAGCGTCACTCTTACGATAAATGGCGACATCAATATTTGGGTTGTCACATTTAATCAGGTCTTTTGTTTTCCAAGATGGTAAAAATTCCATCTCGCCGGGCAATGATTTAAACATCTTATATGCCGGCATATCATAGGCGTTGTATTCAATGCCTGAGAAAAACTCTACTCCATGGTTAATCATGGTAGCCATTGCTGTTCTATGACCTTTCCACGCGGCTTTTTTATCATATTCACCCAGATCGTCTTTAAACGCGTCCCATCCATAATGGTATAGATGGCTTAACGAATATCCCCATAAATATTGGTTGTACATTACATCCATCCATTCGCGTGGCCACATATCCATAAAATCAGGTCCACCAGGTATCGGTGTTGGGTTTTCGCCACCCATCACCAGATCTGCATAACCACATATAGGTGCAAATTGAAAGTCGGTATTATGAATTACCATGGCGGTAGGATTCCGATATTTTTCAAATATAACCCGCATTCTGCGGAAATAATCACGCCCAGTCCACAAATCATAACCGGGTTGTATTCGGCCATCAGGCAATAAATAAGCGCTTGTTACTGTTGGGTCAGTGTATAATCGTGTAAAGACATTATCAAAATAGTATCCGTCTATTTCGCAGTCGCGGATAAACTTTTCTGTCCAATATAATTTATTATCCGCTGCTGTCTTCGTAAATGGACTATTCCATTCCGGAGCGAAATATTCATATTCCTGACTCCAATAATCAGCACTGGTGTTTTCAACATAACATTTCTCTAAATGACCATTTGCGTGTAAATCATCAACCCATTTGCGCATTTTTGAAGGGTCATCCGGATATACTCGCGCGTATACCGAACCCGGTGTCTTTTTAGGGTCCCAGCGTCCGCTTTCCTGAATATATCCAAAACCGATGGTATGTGCTGTTGTCCGATAAGGGGTTACTGCCCGTACCGGAACTGTACAAAGACCGAACACTATTTTTCTTGGTGATGATAACTCTACAGCTTCACTTGCCAGATTGCAAACTAATTCCACTGTGCCGTCTTTGCAGCGTATAATTTCAATAGCTGGCTTTTTATTCGAAGGCCACCATCCCTGGTCGCTATCGGCAAACCAAGTAATCCCGCTATTAAGGTTTCCTAAGTGCACGATTGGCACAAACGATCCTACTGTCATGTTTTGACCGGGCACATCACTGGATTTCCATACAGTTCCAATCGTACCGGCACCAGGCAGTTTACCAGCACGGTTGGACTGTCGCATGCTATTCCCTACAGACATATAATGGGTGGCAGATTCGCCTTTAAATGGAATTACTAATTGTAAATTATCTATATTCGCACTTTTACCTTTGACTGATGGCGCTATAGTTAATTCTATCCGTGCGGTTCCGTCATAATCCAACCGATAACTAACATCTGCTGATACCGGACCGCCAACTGATGAACCGGAAAAAATCACATTTGTTTTTGATATTTTCCCCTTATGCGGTTCTTTATCAGCAGGTTTCATAATAAATGCTGTTCCACCGGAAATACCGCGCATATAAACAGGGGAGGCTAATAGTTCCATACCTGCCGCTTCAATACGTGCCGGTAACGCGGAACCATTTAAACTGATGGATTTATTATATGCTTTTATAATTCCCTTTTCATATGATAAGGGTTGAAATATGCGGGGGACAATATCATCACATCCGACGGTATTACCTAACCATGGAAACTCTTTAGCATGGTCTTTTCTGATAAATGAACCCTGATTAGACGCTAACTCTTTGTTATCTGTGTCAAAAATTTGCGCAGTTACAGTATATTTTCCCGGGGTTAAGTTCGCGGGCATATTCATTCTTGTCGAACCGACACCGTAAGGAAAATCAGTGACGATTTCTGTTGAAACAACTTTGTTATCAGCGTTTTTTACAGATATATTTGCGGATTTAATCTTATCTTTAAACGCCAAATCATAAATATCAACACTTGTGTTAACAATATTTGACAAAGGATAATAACCGCATGTTAATGGGAATGCTTCTTTTTTTGTTTCTACTTTAAGTCCTTCGGTATTCATAGGATCGTTAAATGCGAAACTGCGTTTGAAGGTGAATAGTGAACTGTCACCTGAAATTACTTTGATAAGATAAATATATCCACTGTTATCTTTTGCACTCGAGGCATCTTCATCTATACGCTGTGTAAAAGTTTCGCCAGGTGCTAATGTCAAAGGGAACTCTTTGTTAACCGGGATATCTTTCCCCTGGCTTATTTGTACTACCGCAGTGGCTTCAATACGTTTGGATGTTGTATTTAATATGGTGAGATTCCCGGTTGCGCGTTTAGTAGTGAGTCCCTGTTCAATACCATCAAGTGAAATAGATGGTGCTTCATCGCGAAATGTCGCGGTTATTGGCCAACCGTAAAGACCGCACCATTGCCAAGGATGCATAAGACTGGCGGCGATACCTAATTTCCAACGGGTACCGTCCTTAATAGGTTGTGGAAAATAGACTGTTTTGCGCGGTACAGCAAACTCACCCATCCAGAACTTGCCATCAGCGGAAAGTTTTTGTTTAAAATCCCATTTTCCGTCCCAGGAAACCATATTTTGTCCAATGGTATATTGCTCTTCTCTATCCCACTGGTTGCCGGTGGCGGTGCCAATGAATTGATATTTACATGGTAATCCTATGGAACCATTTCCGCCGTGGTCAATATAAAATTCACCCAATGTTTCCCAGCAAGCCATTGAATCCCACTGCGGTTTGCGGTTCAGGCGTGAAGGCATTTCACCATCGCGCATTGGTATCCTCACAGCCATATAGAGATTTTCCGGGTCCCAGCCAAGATTAAAAATGGCGCTTGGTCGCGCTTTTAATAATTGACCGATGTTGGATGCACCAGTTCCGGGGGTTAAACAAACTGATTTTTTCCATTCATCAGCATCAACATTTCCATCTATTACCGGCGCTTTTGAAAATCGTGGTATTACCAATTGCAATTCGTCAACTGGCAATGGCGCGTTAGACTTCAATGCCAGTTCTGCTTTGCGAGCAGTTACAAGTGCTGATTTTGCCCGCAACATTTCAGCTTCAAGCGATTTAATTTTTTCTGTTGCATCTGCTACATCACTTGCATTGGCTACAATTGATATTGATACGAAAAAAACAACATAAAGTATTCGAAAAAGTTCTTTCTTCATGTAAATGCTCCATTCTATTTTTTTTATTCAGCAAAAGTATCGATAAATATGATTTTTGATTCACCCGCTTTGATATCTTTGATAGTTATCTCACCAGATAAAGCGTCTAAATCCCCGCCTATGCATTGCGTGTATGCCTGCCATATTTTTGGTACTTTTACACCAAGTTTATCAAGGTCTGCTTTCATCTTTACCGTAGATAATTTATCGCCGCTATTTTTTATGAGCAGCATTGCGGTTCCGGGAAGTGTCCATGATTGAATGGTTACTTGTTTATTTGGAACCGCAACCGCGTTATCTAATAACTTTGCTCTTC
>CAZNLA010000423.1:0-4921 GCA_964573385.1 uncultured bacterium | reverse complement strand
ACTCTTCACCATTCACTCTTCATCCTTCACTAGCCGGGCTCCCGCCCAGTTCCAAACGGTGACCAAATTTGAAAAGAGATATTTCTATTGCTACCCAAAATTTCACTCTTCACTCTTCACTCTTCACTCTTCACTCTTCAATCTTCTCTACGCTAACCGTGCAACGATATCTTCTGTTACTGGATTAATTAATTTTTTGCCATTTAACAGTCTGAATAATTCATCTATTTCAAATGAGGCCATTCTTTTGCATTCATCGCCTAATGAACCGGCGATATGTGGGGTGTAAATGCAATTTTTCAGGGTATATAACGGTGAATTTTCTACGGGTGGTTCCGGATCTGTTACGTCCAGTACCGCGTAGATTCTTTCGGTTTGCAGTTCGTTAATTAAAGCAGATTCATCAATTAATGCGCCGCGGGCGGTATTAATAAAAGTTGATCCATCCGGCATTAATGAGAAAAGTTCTGCGTTAATGAAACGGGATAGTTGTGGCAGGTTTGGGGCGTGCAGGGAAACGATGTTGCATTTCATTACGTCGCGCAGTGATACTTTCTTCGCGCCTAAGGCCGTTGCTTCTTCATCTGTGACAAATGGGTCATATAATGATATTTCAAATTCGAAATTTGCAAGCAGTTTCATCACCTGTCGTCCGACTAAACTTGCGCTGATAATACCAATTGATGATCTGTAATTGCCGGTCATGGCATGGTATTCTTTTAATCCTCTGGCAGTCTGAAAGAAACGTTTATTTGCCAGTAAAATAACACCCAGAGTATATTCTGCAACCGGAATAGCATTAACCAATGCCGCAGAACTTATCACCACTTTACGTTTCCATACTTCATCGGTGACAAAACCTTTTACACTGCCGGCAGCATAAAAAACAGCTTTCAATGAGTCTGCGTAAGAGAAAAATTTTTCGTCCATTAATGGCATACCCCAGGTTGATATAATATAATCCACACCTGCTAATTGTGGTAAAACATCATTAATATCTTTAAACTTTAAATTTATTAATTCACATCTCTCTGCTATTTTTTGCAGATGCGAATCATCAAATACTTTATCCATGGCCCAATCTGCTACTAACAGCGCAACTTTAGGTTTAATCATAATTAATTTCCTTCGGGATAACTCCCAAATATTCTGACAAACAGACAATGTTCGCGCATTTCATCTAATGCGGCAACAATCCGTGGGTCATCTATATGGCCCTGAAAATCGATATAGAATAAATATTGCCATGGCATTTCTTTAGTTGGTCTAGATTCAATTAATGTAAGATTTATTCCATGATTTTCTAAAACCCGCAGTGCGTGATTCAACGACCCGGCAGTATGTTTTACAGAAAATACTACAGATGTTTTATCCCTGCCGCTTGGTTGTGATTTAGCCTGCCCAATAACATAAAAACGTGTACGATTATACGGGGAATCTTCTATCCGGTCTGCTAACAAATTCAAATTAAACTGTTCTGCTGCCATCGGTTGGCATATTGCGGCGCATTCCGGTCGGCCAGCGACAATTTCTGCCGCTTTAGACGTGGATGATGCAGTCTGCAATAATACCCCGGGGAGAGTTCTGTGCAACCAGTTTCGGCATTGTGCCAGCGGTTGTGGGTGCGAATATATCTCTTTAATATCTTTTAATTCACTTCTTCCCCACAGAGAATGCCTTACCGGAATATTCAGTTCATCCGCGATAGACAGGGTACATCTATACATAGCATCCAATGTTTCCCGTATTACACCCTCTGTTGAGTTTTCTATAGGCACCACACCATAATGCGCTTTGCCATGTTCTACCATGTCAATTACATCACTTATTGAATCCGCTTCTATAAGATTACTGGTAGCGCCAAAACGCAATTGCGCGGCATAATGGCTAAATGTAAAAGGTGGACCAAGATATGCTACTGAAACCGGTTGTTCCAGATTTCTATTGGCGGCAATAATCTGCTGAAATATAGCGCGGATGGCGTCATTCGGCAATAATCCCTTATTGACCGACTCAACATGATTTAATACCACACGTTCACGGGTTGGCACAAATGCTATGCCATTGTCAGTACTTTTTAATAATCCTACCTGGCGGGCAACATCTGCCCGTTTAGAAATTAAATTCACAATTTCTTCGTCAATAGTATCAATTTCCTGCCGAAGTTCCGGCAAAGATTTGCCACACTTTTCAGGTAATAACTGGTCGCTCATTTTATCCCCTTATCGGCTAACCACGTAACTGTTTTATTTACAACATCCGCAGTCCATGCCGCGGTATAAAAATTATGTGGTGCTCCATTTATTTTAATTAATTGATGCGCTATTTTATTCTTTTTAGCCCAATCCGTAAAAAACGCGCCAGACCCGGCAGCCTCCGGGTCGTTCTCACCATATACAAACAATATGTTACCCAAATAACCAGACAATTCTTTAGTGATAATCCGGCGTGATCTCTTTCTGTCCTTTTCAGAGTCATCACCTTCTTTATCCTTGGTCAGATTTTTCATCGCTCCACCTACGTTGGCTTCACCTTTCAAAATCTTTTTCCAGGTTTCTATTCTGATGATTTTTTTGAAATAATTCATCAATATCTGTTTACGTGGTGTTCCCTGTTTTGCGGCTTTTGTTTTATCTTCCATAAATGGCAATATAGACCAGCAGACAATATTAGTGACGGTTTTATTTAAAGAGGCAACACCCATAGCGACATTGGCACCGCTACAAATACCTACAAGAGAGATATTTTTAATGCCTTTTTCTTCCTGAATCCAACTTATTGCTGTTAACACATCATCTATCATACTGTCTAATGTTGTATCATCCGGATTTCCGGGGGAATCCCCTCTCCCCTGAAAATCAAGCTGTAATGTTGAAAAACCTGCATCTGCCAACTCGCGTGCGGTTCGCCATAAAATACGTTGCGGGCCATATCGCGTTCCTGCCCATCCGGAGATAAGAATCACCGCATTTTCACCGAAAATATTAACATCCGCCGCCAGTGTTTTACCATTATTGAGTATCAATACCGGAGTTTCAGCCATTTATTCTACCTCGTCTGTTATAATCTTAATTAAATCCAGATATTCACCGGGAGAATGCGAGTTCCAGAACGGTTCATGAACGTAGCACTTTAATTTATCCTCACCCCCACCCCATTGTGTATTTAATTTCTGGAATTCCGGCATTATTCTGGCGTTAAAGGAAAATTGAAGGATTTTATAATCAACAGGTGGCACTGTTGGCATCACCAATCCGGATAATTCCTGATACAATTCAGACGATAAAATTTCTCCATCCAATTCATATTCATCAATAACAGGCGCCTCCCCCGTTACAGAGTTTTGTACCATTCGCCGGGTTTTCATCTGTTTTATCATATTTGCGCCATTAGTAACCGGTTGGCACAAAATTACTTTTTTTACATTTGTTAAATCTGCGTTTGCTGTAAATAATGCCCCTGCCCGTAACGATATAATCGTAACTTCATAATCAGCCATTTTTGTTATCAGTGCATTAATATCAGCAATCCAATCACCTTTATTTAATTCACACATATCACCCTGGCTATTACCTGTTCCGGTTAAATCAGCATGAATAACAAAAAAGCCTTGCAATGATAATGCGTGACAAAATGCAGTTACCGCACGATGCGAACATCTTTTTTCATCAAATAATGCTGGTATCACAACAATACAACGCCCATTAGCGGTAACTGGTGAATATTGCACTGTATGTATGCCATTAACTATCTCTAATTTCATATAATTCATCTTCTTATTAACAGGACTTTCGCTTTTTAGCAAAAATCTGCATGAAATTGGTCGCTTCTACAGGCTCAGCGACCGGTCACTGAGCCTGTCGAAGTGACCTTAAGCGAAAGTCCTGATTAATTTTATTAAATATTCGTCATCTTTATTGACAATCCCTTTAGAAAAATCAAAGGTAATTTAGTTCTAATGTAGAAATAATTAAAACAATTATATAAAGTGAGGAATTAATGACTCAAATTAATTTATGCGGTTCCTGGAATCTGTCTGCCGTCGGTAAAGAAATTTCAATACCTGCCCATGTGCCAGGTTGTGTTCATACCGACTTATTATCAGCAAAATTAATAGAAGACCCGTATTATCGCGATAATGAATTAAGCCTGCAGTGGATTGGACAAACAGACTGGGTATATTCGCGAACATTTTATATAGAAAATGATATGTTATTACATAACAAAATAATGCTGAACTGTAATGGACTGGACACGCTGGCAACAATTACTATCAATGGTCATAAAATAGCATCCACTGATAATATGTTCAGAACCTGGGAATTCGAAATAAAGAAATTTCTTAACACAGGTGAAAACAGTATCGCCATACGTTTTGCCTCTACATTGCCATATATTGCTGAAAAAGAAAATAACGTTCGCCGGTTACCGGGGGTAAATGCCTGGTGGGAACCGACAGGCAGATCATGGGTTAGAAAAGAACCATGCAATTTTGGCTGGGATTGGGGACCGGTATTAATTACATGTGGTATTTGGAAAGCTATATCTATAACCGGTATAAGCGATGCCAGAATAACTGATATGCAAATAACGCAATCAATTGACGATAAATCTGCCACAATTAAGTCAAAATTACATATAGAAAAAATAACAGATGATGATTATAAAGTTAAGTTTTCGTTATTCTTTGAAAATATGAAAATTGCTGAGCAGATATCATCTATCAGTGATAATACCGCGGAAGCAAACTTCACAATTAGTAACCCACAGTTATG
Organism: uncultured bacterium; assembly: GCA_964573385.1. Lineage (GTDB taxonomy): Bacteria > Armatimonadota > Hebobacteria > CAIYQO01 > CAIYQO01 > JBAXQQ01. Next base: position 146 of record CAZNLA010000423.1, on the reverse strand, counting down.
GTGGCCAAACGGTATGGGTGCTCAACCACTTTACACCGTCGAGGCGCAAATAATATTAAACGAAACAATAATTAATAGTTCCTCACGCCGGATAGGAATAACATCAATAAAATTGGACCGGTATGATGATGATTGGGTTGAGTCAT
>CAZNLA010000422.1:0-4923 GCA_964573385.1 uncultured bacterium | reverse complement strand
TGGGGAGAAATAATGGTACAAATAATGGAGCTGTGCAAAATGTTTCAGGAAAGTAATAACTACAGTTTATGAACATAACTCTGTTTTAAGACCGATACGTTACCGGGTTGAGAAAGAAGATGGTAAATTGATTGTAGTCGGTCTTAATGAAAATGGTGATTTTGATACAGAAAGAATTATTGAAGAGATACAGAATGGCGCGACACTGGTAATTATTTCACATGCATCCAATCTTTCTGGTTATCTGTTGCCGGTTGAAGAGATTTTTAAATGCGCTAAGGAATGTGGCGCAGTAACTATTCTCGACGCAGCACAAACATGGGGTGTTATTCCGGTTAATCCTGTCAAATTATCTGCGGATATAATTGCGATAACAGGTCATAAAGGAATGCGTGGTCCTACTGGTACCGGTGGATTATATGTATCAGATAAATTGAATATCGCTCCTACATTTACCGGTGGTACTGGTATATGGTCTGATTATGAATATCAACCTTCTGAAATGCCTGTAAAATTAGAGATCGGTACACCAAATGAACACGGAATTGCTGGTTTGTATGCTGCTATTAATTGGAATAAGGCAAATCAACAGGAGATGAAATTAAAAGCGGATTTACTTTTTAATAAACTGATGAATGGTTTGACTGAATTACCCGGGGTTACAATTAAGGGATATAGTGCTGAAAATAGATATTTACCGATTATTTCGTTTATAATAAATAACTGGACTGTTGATGAAATAGGATACATTCTTGATAAAAGTTACAATATTAAATGCCGTACAGGTTTGCATTGTGCACCATTATTACATAAAGAATGGGGAACTTTCCCGACAGGTACTGTCAGGTTTTCATTGTCAGGATTTAATAAAAAGGATGAAATAGATTTGGCGTTATCAGCATTAGGAAAAATTATAAAATGCGGTTAATTGAAGTAAATATAATGGAAGATTGTTTAAAAGGAACGCTTACGTTGATTTATCTTTTTGATTTGCCGTGGCATAAAGAAGCTATCTTGAAATTATCACATTTAGGCAGATTAGATTATTTTGAAGATTTCCCCCGTCCTTTTTTTCGATTATCATCGTTTGAAAATGTGCAAATGAAGGGGATTAACGGTGAAAATACCTGTCGTGTTATTTATCCGGCAGAAAATCGTGAGAAAGTCCATTTTGAGTTTGAGCAAAAATTAATAAAGTTGTTAGAAATAGACTAAAGGATAATTTTATGAATTCAAGAGAACGTGTATTTACAATGCTTGATTTTAAATCACCTGACAGAATCCCGATTCAGGTACATCCTTCTATGGGTGGTTTGTTTGAGCATGGACAAAAACTGTTGGATTTAATTCATACATGTCCGAATGATTTTGATGATTTAAGCGGTGTTACATTACCTGAACCATCACCGGAAGATTTTAAGGAAGATGGTTCGTACCATCGTATTGCAGTTGACGAATGGGGAGTAACATGGGATTATAGGATTTTTGGCGTCTGGGGGCATCCATACAATGAACCACTTGCTGATTTAAATAAAATAATTTCCTATTCTCCGCCCTCAACACCACCTTTGTCCGGTCCGATATTTGAGAGTGCAAAAGAAGCTATAAGTAAACATAAAGAAAAATATTTTTGTGTTCGCAGTGGTGGTATGTTATGGGAACAATTACATTTTTTGCGACCATATGAAGATTGTATGTTTGATATAATGGATGATACATCTGAAATAAACCATATCGCTGATATGATCACTAATTATATGGAAGGATACGTTTTACATAATCTTGCTGCGGGTGCGGACGCGATTGCATTTGGTGATGATTTCGGTACCCAACAGGCGTTAATTTTTCCACCGGAAATATGGCAGCGATTTTTTAAACCAAGGTATGAAAGATTGTGCAGGCATATTCGAAAGGCCGGAAAGAAAATATTTTTCCATTCCTGCGGTCAGATAGCACCATTACTCGATGATTTCGCGGATTTGGGGGTTAATGCTGTATGGCCACAATTACCTTTGTATAATCAGCAGGAATTAGCCAAACGTAGTCGGGATTTGGGAATTGCTATACAACTACATCCGGATCGTGGCAATTTAATGCAATGTTCCGGGCCAATAGATGTGCATGATTATCTGTACAGATTGATGGATAATTTTGCAACAGATAATGGCGGGTCATGGTTGTACCTTGAAGTCGATCCCGGTTTTAAATGGGAAAATGTGCAGGTATTATTTGACTTCGCCATGAATCTTGAAAGATAAATTTACTTCGATTTCGGCATTAACAGTCTCAGTTATTTAATACTGAGACTGTTAATAATATATCATTTTTTATCTAATTATTTACGAATGCCTCAAAAGCGGCAACCGCATTTTCTGTCGGTGTTTCCGGTTGAAGTGGCTTTGCCGGGGCCATTAAATATCCGCCACCTTTTGCCATCTCTTTTTTCATATTATTAATTGTCCGGGTTATTTCTGTTGGGGTTCCAAAGGGCAATAGCGACTGACTGCCGATACCACCCCAAAAACAGATATCTTTACCATAAAGTTTTTTCAATTCTAATGGATTCATATTTGCTGCTTCAGGTTGTACACTTTCCAATACATCCAACCCTATTTCAATTAAATCCGGAATAATATCTGCGACTGAACCACAACTGTGACACATTGTTATTTTTCCGGTAGCGTGGGTCGCTTCAAATATCCTTTTCCATCTTGGTTTTAAAAATTCGCGCCATCTTTCCGGTCCTATTATTACGCCTCTCTGGTCACCCCAGTCGTCACCGAATAATATTCCATCTGCTGGCAAATCAGCATTGTATTCAATAAACTTCAGATATAAATCACATAATTTATCAAGTGCTTCATTTACAAAATCAGGTTCGTCTATAAAATCTGTAAGAATATTCACGAAACCACGTAAATTCCAACTTCTTTCAAATAATCCCCAGCCAAGACTGGAAAAAATAAAAGATTCATTACCATATTTTTTACAATCTTCAATTCCGATTGCCTTTGCGTCTGGTCGGTAAAACTTTTCTGGTTTAGGAAAATCATAACCAGCAAATGAAGGTTCAGATAATGGTACTTTTTCCAGATGCCATGGCCTTATATCCACCCTCCATATTCCACCGTAATCATCAATGACATGACTATCATCTATTTTGGTCATAGCATTTGTGTCTACTGCCATTACACTGCGGAAATATGGGATTATTTTGTTTTTCCATTCTGTATTGCCATAATATTCATCCATACGTCTTTCAACATCAATTTCCATTGGCAGGCTATACGGAACAGGATAGACTTCCTGATGTTTTATCACTGCTAAAACTGCATCGCGTGGTGTCATATTAATTACCTCTTTATTTTAATGTGCCACTTCGTTTGGCATTAATCGTGAATGCAGGCCGGGCCAGACATTCAATTTACCTAATATATCTTCACGGGTTTTACCGCTATTTTTCAAACCATCTGTGTGGTTTATCAGAATATTTCTTAAATCAGTTAATATATCTGCTGTATCTGCATTTTGAATAATATTAATTTCTTCATAAGGGTCATCCTTTATGTTAAATAATAATTCATTGCCTGATAACGATTCGTATAAGTATTTGTAATCATCTTTTCTGACAAAATAGTATGGATCGCTGTCACCAATCAGATAATCTCTCTTGATTTCACCGCGTGCAGCACTTAACATGTCAAACCCATCTATATTAATGTTTTCAGGAATCTGGCAATTAGCCGCGGAAAGCGCAGTAGGTAAGACGTCTGCCAGGCATACTAGTTCATCACATATTGTTCCACGCAATGGTGGCGATTCTCCCCAATCTGGTTGTGGTAATCGTATAATCATGGGAATGTGCGCAGACCCTTCCAAACCTACTGATTTTGCACTTAACCAGTGGTCTCCCAACATGTCTCCATGATCAGCAGTAAATATTATCAAAGTATCTTTTAATAAATCTAATTCACGCATTCTGGCAAATATAAACCTAAATTGTAATCTATTTGAGTTATGCAGGCATAATATGCGCGTCTGATATTTCTGATTTGCTCATCGCTATACCGCCAGGCTAAACTTGAACCTGATGTTGCAGCTAACCATCCTGCGGGAACGTCATCAAAGTTTTTCGACCAGTCACCTCGAACAGGATCTGGCATGCTTGCATTTTGGTATATTTGCCAGTAATTCATAACCGGGTCAAATGGTGAATGTGGTTTTGCAAAACTTGTCCACAGAAAAAATGGCCTGGTTGTATCTCTTGTTTCAATAAAGTCTATTGAACGATCTACTGTCCAGTGGGTCAGGCTATTTGATTCATCGATGGTGTTTATGCAAACCGCTATTTCATTTTGTCCAACCCCATGGTCCATTGGAATTCCTTTCTCAGGATGTTTAGCCATATACCGATAATAATCGTCCAGTATTTCCATCTGCTCAAAACCATAATTTTTTCTGTTCGGCCAAAAATGCATTTTACCTTGTGCGCGTGATTGGTATCCGGCTTTTGTAAGCAAACCGGGCAGGCTATAATCACTGTCAATTACCTCAATCCCACCTTTATTGCCGGTGTAATTCATAGTATGACCATGTTTACCGGTCATTATTGTTGCTCGTGCGGGCATACAAATTGGGCAATCGGTATAAGCATTTGAAAATAATATTCCACTATCCATTAACCAATTTAAATGTGGGGTATATATGAACTGGTTGCCAGCAGACTGAATAGTATCAAACCTTTGCTGATCAGTTGTAATTAACAAAATATTTTTTCTATCAGACATTTTTTACCACCATTAAAAGGTTTAGAGAATCAAATATAGAATGACAATAGTAAATGAATCGTGAAGTTAATATTTCGCCAAAAAAAATAAAAAACCTTGCATTAATTATTTTATTAATGCTGATTATTAATTATAT
>CAZNLA010000421.1:0-4926 GCA_964573385.1 uncultured bacterium | reverse complement strand
CATGCCAGCCATATCTCTAATTGTAAAAATCCAATAAATGTGTATAAGGGTAAGGGCGTCAGCCTGGGGAAGGAACTGATAATTAAATATGAGCCTTGTAAAGGCGACTTTATGAAAGCACCTCTCCGAGGCGCAGTCAATGTTATGGTTTAATCCCCAGGCTGACGCCTGGGGTTACTCATTAAAATGCCTTTACAAGGCATAAATTATTCTTAAACACTGAATAATATGTTCAATTTATTTAGGTTATGGAATAGGCCGTTGATAGTAAATTTGTACAAAATAGTCAAAATTTTATAAAGGTCACTGAGCCTGTAGAAGTGACCACGTCTGAAAACTGTAAACTAAAAACCTACCATATCTCCTCTCTCTTATTCCCCAAATGTTTGCGCATGGTATCTACAATGCATTCTTCGTCGTGTTCTGTGCCGCAGTGCAGGCAGATATTTTCCAGTGTGTTAATATCGCACATGGTGCCCTGGACGAATTTTTCTAAAAGTTTTATGAATATTTCGCGTTCTGTGGGTATCATGGTGTTCAGGGCTTTTTGTACGCGGTCATATCTGGCTTTTTTAACTTCGGTCATTATATTCATGCCAATTTCTGTCAGGTATAGTTCTAATTGCCGGCGGTCTTCAGCATATTCTTTGCGTTCCAACGCGTTTTTTTTCACTAACCTGTCAACTAGTCTGGTTGCGGATGGTATGCTTATGCGAAGGCCTTCTGCAAGCATGGTGGTCGAACATCCTGAATGACGTTCTATAAATTGCAAGGCATCAGTTTGTGATGAAGTGGTGTCACCTGCCGAGACGTTATCAAGCACACTGCCATTTAAAATCTCAATAGTATATGCTCCCAGCAATTCAATTAATTTTTCAGCCATATTTTGCTTATCAGTCATATTAATTACCTGTGCTAATTATTATACCCACCGGATATTTTAGTCAAGCATATTTCTTCAGGACGTTAATAACCAAATCTGTATAAAAAAGTCAGGATGTTTATAAAGGTCACTGAGCCTGTCGAAGTGTCCATTCTGAAAACTTTGTTATTTTTAACTACATTTCTGAATCTATTGTGTCAAATAATATGAAACTGAAGATTAATTTGTAGTATCAGTCAGAAAAGTCTGATTCATTTATTCTTTTTTTGGGTGATTGTCTGACGAAACTTTATTGATATTACAGGATTATATTTATATACTGTATTAAATCGGGGACACGAAATGCGAATTATTAATACGTTTTTATTATTATTTATTTTAACAACCTGTTATGGTGCCGGTATGCTGGCACCGGGCATCGGTTTGCGTGGGTGTTATTACCCCAAATCTGATATGTCCGGTACGAAAGTAGTAAAATACGATTCAACTGTTAATTTGGAATGGAAGGAAGACGCGGGCCCTATTGCTGAGTTTAAACCGGGTGTTTTTTCTGTGCAATGGCGTGGTTATTTATCACCGCAATTTTCTGAGACATACACGTTTACTGTTAAGGCAACCGGTGGTGTAAGGTTATTTATAAACAATAAACGGGTTATAGATGACTGGGCTGGCAAACAGGCACCGGACAGAAACGGTGAAATTGAATTGAAAGCCGATAAATTAATTCCGGTGATTTTTCAGACTACTCAACCGGTTGGTGCCGGTAATATTAAATTGCAATGGTCTAGTCCCAGTTTGCCAACCGAGATTATCCCTGCTAACAGAATGTATCCTCCGGTGTTTTCTCCTCTTCAATTTGTATATTGCGAAAACCCGGATAATCGCACAAGTTCATTATATTTTTCAGATTTTAATGATGTATTAAAAAAGATAACGGTTGAAGGAAGTTATAAACCGGTATTTTCTCCGGATGGCAAAAAAGTATTATTTCAAACAACTAAAAATTTATCATATTCAACCCCCGGTATTTATCGAATAGCATTAAATACACTGGAGCAAATAAGGTTGACACGGGGTGAGGGTGGTGAAAAATATGATCCGGCATTCAGTTCAGATGGACGCATTGTAGCATTTGTTACCCAATTGGGCACCGCGTATGAAATATGGACAATGCGCGCCGATGGCGGCAGTCGCTTTAAGGTTGTTGCTGATGCTTATGAAAACAGGCATCCGGTACCTAATACTGATGGCAGTGTAATAATCTACCAGTCAAAACGTGATGGTGTGTGGAATATTTATAGTGTGAACGCGGACGGTACAGAAGAAAAACAGTTGACGACCCTGGAAGGTATTGAACCCACTATAAATAGACGGGGTGATAAAATAGCGTTTATATCGTCGCGCACAAGACGGCCACAATTATATATCATGGATATCGATGGTAATAATCAGACCCTTGTTTGTGCCAGTGCCGGGCAAATCAGTCAACCATTTTTTACTCCTAATCGCGATTATTTAGCCTATTTAGAAAAAAATGCCGGTGAAAAAACAGATATCTATGTTGTGGACCCTGAAGATAAAATAGCTTGTCAGGTGACGAATAATGGCAAAATTATCAGTGCTGCAATTGCGTATAATCAACAATTGCCGGTAATGGATGGTTTGTCATTATGGTTGAATGCCCAGGAAGTAAATACCGTAAATGTTGATGCTAATGGCCGTGTATCAGTATGGGATGACTGTTATCACAGCAATATGTCAGTAACACAGCCAAATGTTGATAGACAACCTGTTTTTATCGACAATGTGATTAATGGTTTGTCGGCCTTACGGTTTGATGGTATTGATGACTTTATGGATACTACCTCCCAATGTAAGGTGGTGGAAATGTATGCGGTATTTAAATCACGCACAGATGTGTTTAACGGGTATAAAAACTTATTGGGTAATAAACCGGGATATAACCGCCTGTGGTTCCTGGAAAATGGAACAACCGTCTTCCATTCAAATCCTTATCCGCTTGCTGTATGGAAAAATGGTACAGCAATTACCGATGAACCATATAATATCGCGCCGATAAATGATTGGATGGTGCTAACCGGCGACCCCGCCAACCCGGACGATAATCGTATATATCAGATATGCGCGGCAGAAGACAGTTACTTCTCCGACTTCGACGTAGCGGAAATAGTGTGCTACAGTTCAGCATTATCACCCACCGACCGGACAGCAGTGATAAATTCACTGAAGTTAAAATATGGAATTCAATGAAGAGTGAAGGGTTTCCTTGGTTAACTGTTTTGAATGTTAATAATAGAAAAATTACCCCCATCAATAACAGTCACAGAGACTGAACTTGATAAAAAGAATGTTTATTGGTTTAAAGCCACATCAAATCAAAGGTGTAAAATGAACACGAATATTGCACGATTACAACGTTTTAATGGCACAGTTGCGCTTTGGTACAGTTCGCATACCCAGGCAGATTCGCGGGATTGGGATTTGATTGATGAATTTCAAGGGCCATATCATCCCTTGCTCGGGTATTATAAAAGTGATAATCCGCAAGTGCTGCGAACACAACTGCATTGGATGCGGCGTGCTGGTGTTGACATGATTGTTTATGATGCCTATGGTAGTGGGAAACTCAGCATTACTGATCTCCCCAATGATAAAGCACTGACGCTGCTGGTAAATGAATTATCTCATCAGGAGCAGGAATCGCGCAAAATACAACTCATAATATGGTTGGAAGCCTGGAACTCTAATCCAACAGTTGAACAGTATCGCTTTGGTATGAATTACATTCGAGAAAACCTTGCCCATCGTGACTTTTATTACCATTATAATGGTGCTCCTCTGGTAGTAACATATCTCAATGGCGATAATAATGCAATCAATGAGATTGAATGGGAGACCCGGGATCTAACTTTGCGACGCATTCGACCTTACGACAGTGATGTTTGGTCATATCTTCAACACCATCCACAACGATTAAATCGTCAATGGATGCCGGTAAGTCCGGGGTTTGACCCTTTTTTAGAACACATGTATATATCTAAATATGTGAATAAAGAAGAAAATGTCGATCGCGACGCAATCCTGCAACAATCACGCTCGTATGCTGCGGCAAACGATGAAGGACGTTTATTTGAAAAACAACTCCTGCGGGCGCGAGAAGGAGACCCGGAAATCATCTTTATCTCCGGGTGGAATGATTGGCAATACCAATGCCAGATAGAACCTGCCAAAGAATACGAATTCCGTTATGTTGACATGGCAGCACGTTTACTTGGACGCGAACAGGAAACCAGTCTATATCGAGAAGAGTGAAGAGTGAAGGTTTGAAACCTGAACATTGATTCTCTTGATTAAAGGATTGTCCTGAGTTTTGAATTGATAGTTTCATGTTAATCATTAAATCAAGTGAATCGTGGTTCAGACAAAAAATGGCTACTGGTAGAGACGCAATATTTTGCGTCTTGTTACCCTCATACATTAATTTGAAAACAGATTAATTGTTGTTACATTTTAGACGCAAAATATTGCGTCTCTACAAATTTTATTTATCATCGTTTGGTATTGTTTTTTTAATCTACACTATATCCTGTAAATCCTTTAATCCCATAAATCGTGGTTCAGATAGAAGATTTCACTCTTCTAAATTTCACTATTCACTATTCAAAACGCCGGGCTGCGACCCTGTTCCACACAGAGACAGAATTTGATAACTATCTGTCTATCGCAGCCCAACAATTTTTAATTTTACATTTTTAATTTTAAATTAATTTGCAATTTGCAATTTTCAATTTACAATTTACTCAACAACAACCATCTGGTGGCAGCACAGTTCTGGTACTACTGTGCTCATTACCCCGTTTTCCACGGTGAATGGCAGGTCGGTTCCTTGCGGTGCCAGGTATACACGGCCTGGTTGTTTGGCTACCCGCAGGTTTATCTGTGTGTTATATACCGGCATGATATCTTCGATTACTTCTATTCCCTGGCCACGTTTTACCGGGCTTACATATAGCAGATGCACA
>CAZNLA010000420.1:0-4944 GCA_964573385.1 uncultured bacterium | reverse complement strand
GTGTTGTGGGTGACGCAAGAATTATGAGCCAAAGTACCACTGATTTCGAGATACTCGCTGATGTAACAAAGCCAAATATAAGATTGACATATCCGATTGGTAACGAGCAATGGAAGCAATGGAGTACAAACAGTATCACCTGGGCATCCAGTAATATAACTGGTAATGTAAAAATAGAATTATTTAAAGGCGGAGTGTTAAGTAGTACCATTGCTGATAATATACCTAACAACGGTTCATTTGATTGGACTGTTCCCGGTACACAATTAGTAGGTACTAATTATCAGGTAAAAATCAATTCGGTAACAGATGTTTCTGTAAACAGTCAAAGTAATGCAAATATTTCTATTACCAAAGGTACTGTGCCCGCGGCTACTATTAAAGTAACTTCTCCAATTGGTGGTGAACAGTGGCAACCAGGTAGTTCTAATACTATAACCTGGACAGCTACAGGTAATCCGGGTAATGTAAGAATAGAACTGTTTAAAGGTGGAGTATACAACAGCAGAATTATTGCAACCATTACTAATAGTGGTTCATATAGTTGGAAGATCCCAACCACACAATCAAATGGTGCTAATTATCGTATTAAAATAACTGCTACAACAAACAATACCATAACCAGCCAAAGTGCTGCCAACTTCTCAATAAATGCAGGAACTACAACTTCTACTCTTACCCTTACCAGCCCAATCGGTGCTGAACAGTGGCAACAGGGGACAGCGTATCCTATTACCTGGACATCCACCGGTAATCCAGGAAATATTAAAATCGAACTTTTTAAAGCAGGTATATTGAATGCTACGATCAGAAATAGTGTTGCTGATACTGGGTCATTTAGTTGGACAATTCCGGCAACCCAGGTAATCGGTGATGATTACAATGTAAAAATAACATCTGTTGCAAATACACAGTTAACAAGTAAAAGTACGACTGATTTTTCCATAATAAAAGGAAATACCAGCACTGTGTTAACAAGTCCAACATTATATGTACCTGTAAATGGATCTGTTAATGTGGCAATACCAACCGACTTTAACTGGAGTGCGGTATTATCGGCGGTGAGTTATAATATTCAGTTAGCCGATGACGCGTTGATGACAGTAAATATACAGGAGAACAATGTTACAGCTATTAATGTAACCACAACCGGATTGAATCCCGGTGCGACGTATTACTGGCGTGTGCAGGCAGTGGATAATAATGGTGGTGTCGGCCCATGGTCGCAGGTATACCAGTTTACAACCATTGCCGCGTCAGCAATCAGTAAATATAAAGTAGATTTATCAATTACCGCGGTTAATGGCATAACAGTTGGTAAAAACGGATATGACATCTCCGGCTATACCCAATGGGCAGTAGCCGGGGCATCTGCCCTGCAACCGGCGACTTATACCATTACCGTTGCCAATGGTGGCAGCGTTGATGATACCATTAAGTTATATAGCGGTAGTGGTGTAAGCGGGTGGAAACATACCTTTGTTGATGCTGCAACTGCTGCTGATATAACCACCGCAATATCATCCACTGGTGGCTATGCCATGGCATTGACTGCTGGTGAATCAAAAGATATAACCCTCACATCAGTACCGGGGCCACAGGGGCACTCATACCTGTCAATTACTGGCAGATCTTCAAGTGATTATGCTATTGGTGATGCCGTTATTGCCCGGGCGTATAATATTGCCCCGGTAGTGCAGATATTGCCAAAACCAGTACTTACATCGCCAGCAAACAACAGCATAATTTCCGGTCCATTAAACTGGTCGGCGTTAAGCACATCAACAGGATACCAGATTCAGGTATCTACCGACGCAAACTTTAAATCACCGGAAATTGACCAGTTTGTTACCACCCCTAACAGCACCATTGGCACCATGGCGGAAGGTAAGACATTCTATTGGCGGGTGAAAGCGACAGATTCGTTAACCACGCTGCCGGCAGACCAATACCGTTGGAGCGCATGGTCGGATGTGTCATTGTTTAAAACCAGCATAACCACTGCGACATATTCATTTGATGTTAATATATACAGCAAGTCACTTGCAAGCAAACCAATACAAATAATTGCCGGCGGCAGCAATGCGCAGTCACCAGTAACCCAGGGAGCAAAATCCCGCGACAGCGCAAATTATTATATCGTGATTACTAACCAGGGTAATACGAAGGATAGATTCACTATAGAAAATTCAACAGCATCACCATCTGATAACGCGAAAAGCGGGTGGAAAATAAATGTTGTAAATATGCTGGGCGATAACATAACCCGAACAATATTCGCAACTGGTGGCAAATTTACCACGCCATACATTGACCCAGGCAAAAAATACATAATCCGCATAGAAACATCCGCGTCATCCAACTCGACTATTGGTGATAAAGCCAACGCAAACTTTGTAATAACATCATCAAACAGCAACGCCAGCGTGTTTACAACCACAGTGCGAGAATAACAGTCGTTATATTAAATGAACATCGAACATTGAACGTTCAACTTCCAATTTTGAATATTTCAATGTTCCCCAATCAAAAAAAAAGCTCCTCTCCCGCGGGGAGGGGTTGGGGTGGGGCTGTAGGTTGAAAGCCAATGTATAGCGTTACCTAATAAAAAAGTGAACATCCAACATTGAACGTCCAACTTCCAATGTTGAATAATTTAAAATATTAAAGAGGCTTTTGCAAAACCTGTCTTAATTGTAGGGAATGCCGTCCCCGGCATTCCGTTAATAGAGAGTTTCTATCTCAAAGAGGAATGCCGTCCCCGGCATTCCGTACAGAAAGAATAGATATAATTGGGTTTTGCAATTGTCTGTAAAAAATCAATGTTCAACGTTCCCCAAACAAAAAAAGCCCCTCTCCCGCGGGGAGGGGTTGGGGTGGGGCTGTAAGTTGAAAGCCAATGTATAGCGTTACCTAAAAGTAAAAAAAGGGGTTGGGGTGGGGCTGTAGGTTGAAAGTCCAATGTAAAGCGTTATCTAAAAGTAAAAAAAAGGGTTGAGGTGGGGCTTATGGAAAAAAAAGATTGGAAAAATATTAATATTCCTTATGATGAAAGCTATCAACCGATGGCTATGTTGCAAAAAATGTGGGATAAAATATCGCCACAGAATGATTTTGATGCTAAATGTTTACGCGATTATAAAAACTGGCAACGTGGTTTGATAACAAAGATTTATTCCAAATATGGCATACCACAGGAAGAAATTAAATTATCCCCGCAAATAATTGACCGCGGCATATGGGAACCCGGGATAAAATATCGAGCCGGGACGGTAAAAACAGCGTTGGGGATGTCAATACCATTTATTTTGCTGATACCTGAAAAAGCGAAAAACGCGGCTGGTGTTGTATGTGTTCACGGCCATGGTGATGGTATGAACCCTATGCTAGGTATGGATGCAAATGGCGACCCTACAGAAGATTATCATCATCTTTTTCCACTGGTTGCCGCCCGGCGCGGATTTGTCACTTTGTCATTTGATGTCTTAGGTTTTGGCAGGCGCCGCGATTTGGATTTTATTAATAAATATCCCGGCACAAACCCGTGTGATACCCCGTCAAAATGGGCGATTCAAATGGGGACATCAATGGCCGGGTTAAGAATATATGATGCTATCCAAATGGTAACTTTATTGGCAGAGCAACCGGAAGTTGACGCTGAAAGATTGGGCGTTTCCGGGATATCCGGCGGTGGTTTGGTGGCGTTTTTTCTGGCAGTATTGGATAAAAGGGTGAAGGTGGTAAATGTCAGTGGTTATCTGAATAAATTTAATGCTTTCATGCAGGTTCCGCACTGTATAGATAACTTTATACCCGGTGCATCCTGTATCGCGGATATGCCGGATGTCGCGTGTGCCATTGCCCCCCGGCCATTGCTGGTAAGCCAGGGACTACGCGATTGCATATTTCCAATTGCTGCCACCCGTGAGGCAGTAGAGTATATACGACAGGCATATAAGATATTTAACGCAGAGGATAGGTTGGAAGAAGATTATTATGACACTGACCATGAATATTCCAATGCCAGAGTATGGGATTTTATGGAATATTGGTTAAATACAAAGGAAAAGTAATGAAAACCATAAAACTGTGGGAAGACCCTCCTTTAGCAAAAGGTACCGCAGAAGCAGATATCCCTGCACTTATTGCATATCCTGTCGTTGGCGCGAAATCCGCCGTTGTAGTTTGTCCGGGTGGTGGGTATGAGTTTTTATCCATGGATAACGAAGGCGACCAGATATGCCGATGGTTTAACGAACGTGGCATTTCTGCATTTATATTAAAATACCGGGTATCACCATATAAATATCCTGCTCCAATGCTGGATGGGCAAAGAGGTATGCGCATGGTTCGCGCTTTGTCCGCGGAATATGGTTATGATACTGATAAAATCGGCATAATGGGTTTTTCTGCCGGTGGTCATTTAGCCAGTACAGTCAGCACACATTTTGATTTTGGTAATCCCGGAGCGAATGATGAAATAGAACGCGTTAGTTGTCGGCCGGATTTCACCATATTATGTTATGCGGTGGTGTCATTGCTGGAATATAATTATACCGGACCCAGTGGAAAAATGCCGGGTGATGTGTCAATCGATGTAATTCAATCTTTATGTAATAACCACCAGGTGACAAAAGAAACACCACCGGCATATTTGCACCATACGGCCGATGATAGCGCTGTAAATGTGCAGCAAAGCATTGGTTATTTTACCGCGTTGAATAGAATTGGTATTGATGCCGAATTGCACATTTATCCCCATGGTAGTCATGGTATTGCATTGGCAAAAGAGAATCCAGAATTATGCCATTAGCCGGATTCATTATATAAATGGTTAATTAATCGCGGCTATTGCAACAAAAAATAGATTAAAATTAATTTTTATTCATTTTACTCTTGACATAGTCGGGTGAATTGCTATAATTATGCCCGTCAGGCGGGAGT
>CAZNLA010000419.1:0-4955 GCA_964573385.1 uncultured bacterium | reverse complement strand
ATAGCATGATTAAAGATTTACAAATCGGCGGACAACGTGGAAATCTTCTTCAAATGATTGAACCACGCAAAACATTCGCGGATGTTATATTACCGGAAAAAACCCGACGTGCCCTGGCAGATACTCTCATTCAAATTGAAAAGCACCACCTTATATTTGAAACATGGGGATTTGGTGAACGTCATAACACCGGAACCGGATTAGTTTTCAATTTCACCGGACCACCGGGTACCGGTAAAACAATTTGTGCTGAAGCAGTGGCTAATTTGCTGGTGAAACGCCTATTAAGCGTGAGATATAGCGAATTGGAAAGTTGCTGGGCAGGTGAGACCAGTAAAAACCTGGTTTCTGTATTTCGTGAAGCGCGACAGCAGGATGTGGTATTATTTTTTGATGAAGCAGATTCCATCGCCAGCAGACGTTTTAATACCACAACACTTGGTTACGAACGCGAGGCTAACCAGGGTGTTAATGTCCTGTTAAAAGAACTTGAATATCACGATGGTGTTGTTATATTCGCCACTAATCTATGGACAAATTTTGATCCGGCTTTTCAAAGAAGAGTCAGAACACATATTTTTTTCGATATGCCCGGCGAACGCGAACGCGAAATGATATGGAAAGCGCAGTTGCATCCTACAAAAACACCTTTGGCAGCTGATGTGGATTTCCATTATCTGGCAGAAAAGTTCATTTTATCCGGTGGTGATATTAAAAACGCTGTTTTGAAAGCAGCACATAGCGCAGCAGCAGAAGTCGGTGTTGATTACCAAAAAAGCATTGGACAACAACATTTTATTGACGCGGCACAAACTGTAATCGATTCTAAATTGTTAATGCTGCAACATCCGGAAAATGAAACTGGCGCCGATTTCGGTGAAGTATCTCCGGCAAATGTTACATTGCATCAACTCGACGCGCGTCTACAGGAAATGCAAAGAGAATCAAGCGAATTAAGACGAGAATTAGAAAACGCGCATATGCAACTTGCCAAGCTAAACGCATGCCATGAAGATGAAATGAAATGAAAGGTTGAATAGATATTGTTTCGGAATTTCGCTTAATGTAACTTTTACCAGTCAAATCGACCAGTTAAACAGATTTCTAATCAATAGCAAAAAGGACGGATTTTTAATCCGTCCTTTTATTATTCAACGCTGTATCCCTTGAAAACCAATTTGTTACACGTATGCCAATGCTTGTTCCAAATCATCAATTAAATCGTCCACATGTTCGATTCCAACTGAAATACGGATAAGATTTTCGGTTATTCCGATGGACTGACGAACTTCTTCCGGCATTGATAAATGTGTCATAGTCCATGGATGTTCTATCAGTGATTCAACGCCGCCCAGAGATTCAGCAAGGATAAAAATTTTAACATTACTGAGGAAACGGAACGCTGCTTCCTTATCACCTTTAACACGGAAAGAAAATGTACCACCGAATCCGCGCGCCTGTTGTTTTGCCAATTCATGCTGTGGATGACATGGTAAACCGGGATGTAAAACTGAATCAATTTTAGGATGATTTTCCAGCCATTCTGCTATTTTCAATGCGTTACTGTTATGTACTTCCATGCGAACCGCAAGTGTTTTAACCCCGCGTAATACTAAAAAGCAATCCTGTGGACCGGCACAGGTTCCCAAAGCGTTTTGAAAAAATCCAATTCGTTCCGCCAGTTTATCATCATTAACAATAACGGCACCACCAACAACATCAGAATGACCATTAATATACTTTGTGGTTGAATGCAGTACAATATCTATTCCGAAAGATAACGGGTTTTGTAAATATGGCGAAAGAAAAGTATTATCGCAAATAGATATGATATTGTTTTCGCGCGCAATATCTGCAATCGCTTTTAAATCAAGCAGATTCATCAGAGGGTTTGTAGGGGATTCCAGCCATAACGCCTTTGTATTAGGTCGAATTGCTGCTTTTAAAGCATCAATGTCGCGTAAATTAACAAACTCAACATTTACACCTTTCTCAGCGACATGGCTTACAAACAGGCGATATGAACCACCATAAATATCATCATGAACAATTATATGGTCGCCGGGCACAAACAATGCTAATGTCGTGGCTTCCGCAGCCATGCCGGTGGCAAACGCAAAACCATATTTTCCGCCTTCAAGCGCGGCCAGACAATCTTCCAATGCTTTGCGCGTTGGGTTACCACTGCGGGAATAATCAAATGGACCCGGTTCGTTAACCCCTTTAAACGCGAATGTTGATGACTGGTAAATTGGTGTCATTACTGCACCATACGCTGGGTCTGGTCCTTGTCCGGCATGAATTGCAAGTGTTTCAAATTTCATAATGATGCTCCTTTTTTAAATTACAACAGTAAAATTGATGTATATGGTCTTCGCGGTTTGATAGTATCATTTTAATAAACCCCTATTCCTGGAAAAGAATTGTTGTTAAGTAACGTTCACCGGTATCCGGCAATACCACAACAATAAATTTTCCTGCGTTTTCTGGTCGTTTAGCTATTTGAATGGCAGCAAATGTAGCAGCACCGGAAGACAAGCCAACTAATAGTCCTTCTTCTCTTGCTAATCGGCGGCCAATATCAACAGCCTCATCATTTTTAACTTTATATATTTCATCGACATACTTTAAATCTAAAACATCAGGAATAAATCCGGGACCAATCCCCTGAATTTTGTGTGGTCCGGGATTTCCACCAGAAATAACCGGTGAATCAAATGGCTCAACAACAACAGCTTTTACGGATGTTTTTTTCAACTTTAATATTTCGCTCACACCGGTAATAGTTCCACCAGTTCCTGCACCGGCAACGATAATATCAACCTGACCATCTGTGTCACGCCATATCTCCTCTGCGGTAGTTTTACGATGAATTTCCGGGTTTGCCGGATTCTTAAATTGTTGCGGAATATACGAATTAGGGTATTGTGCAGCCAATTCTTCTGCTTTCCGAACCGCACCTTTCATACCTTCCGCACCGGGGGTAAGCACCAGTTCTGCCCCGTATGCCTTCAGCAAATTCCGGCGTTCAACACTGAAAGTATCAGGCATGGCAAGTATCAGTCGATATCCCTTTGCTGCTGCTACAAAAGCAAGCGCAATACCGGTATTACCACTGGTGGGCTCAATAATGACCGTATCTTTATTTATTAATCCTTTATCTTCGGCATCCTTAATCATCGCGTATCCGATACGGTCTTTTACACTACCCCCGGGATTAAAACTTTCCAACTTTGCAACGATAGTAGCGTTAATTCCATCGGTTACTTTATTCAACTTCAAAAGTGGGGTATTACCTATCAAATCTGTTAAATTATCAGCAATTTTCTGTGACATCTTTTTCTCCTTTTATATTTATATACTGGCAGCAGCGCCTCTAATTTCTCCGGTTTCCAACGCCAGCAATGCGTCTGCCCATTTTGATGCCCATTCACGCAAATCCTGGGTTTCCAATGGAGTTGGTACCTTTGATTCCGTATGGTTTATTATTTTGTTCGCCAAACTGCGATAAACATCAGCCTGCGCGGATGCCGGTGAAGCCTCAATAGTGGTTTTACCCTGCAATTCTGCCTGTGTCACAGTAACTGAACGCGGGACATATTCAACCACCTGCGTACTTGTCTGCAACACAAAATCATCAATTATTTCTCTTGAATAAGACGCGTTAATTGAATTGGCTATTACTCCACCAAGCAATGCGCCACCGGTGTTAGAATATTTTTTAATGCCTTTAAATAAATTATTAGCAGCGTAAATGGCCATAAAATCGGCAGATGAAACAGTAAATACATGTTCGGCAATACCTTCGCGAATAGGAACCGCGAAACCACCACAGACAACATCACCCAGAACATCATAAATAATTACATCCAAATCAAGTTCTTCAAATACATTAAGTTGTTTCATTAATTCAACCGCGGTAATAATCCCGCGACCTGCACAACCTACACCTGGTGCCGGTCCGCCTGCTTCAACACAGTATATGCCATGAAAACCTTCGTGAATAACTTCGTGCGATTTCACCTGACTTTTTTCACGTAATGTATCCAAAACTGTTGGAATATATTTACCACCCCGTAAGGTATTGGTTGAATCGGCTTTGGGATCACAACCAAACTGCATCACCTTATAACCGGCATCTGCCAACGCGGCACTGATGTTAGATGTGGTAGTTGATTTACCGATGCCACCTTTACCATAGATAGCTATCTGTTTGATATTTTTTTTACTCACTGGTTTTCTCCTTTTGCCGAAAACGTTGATACGGGACAGATTGGGACAGCCTAAAAATCGCCTGGTCAATCTCGTCATGAATTACTGCTACTTGTATTGCGTTCAGAGTCACAATCTCATGTGCTCCGGGTCCGATTCGTCCGACTATAACAAAATCACAGTCTTTTATTATTTCTGCGCTTTTTTGCAAATGCGCGTCATGGTCATCTTCATCAACCTGGCAAGCCGGAATATTCTGTCGCGCGTCTATCAGGGTGAATTTCCCAACAATTTCTTCATAAACAAGAAACTGTGTAGCACCCCCAAAATGTTGAGTTACCGTTCTTCCCGGATGACTTGCTATCGCAATCCTCATATATTCCCTCGCTATCACACCGCAATTTGATGTTATAAAAATGCCAGTCTTGACAACCATTAATTCCGACCGGAATAGTAAGTTGAAAAGAGTATACAAGATGGCAAGGTGAGATGTCAAGAGAATTTTTAACATAATTATAAAAATATCGTGTGGTAAAAATAAGTTAATTTTTCATCCAAATTAACTTTAATATATCAGACAATTGCAAACTGTGTTGTAAACTACAAGGGATACCACATAACATCTGTCAACACCTGTTCTTCATCAGTATTGATTAATTCTTAATGATGTTAATGTAAATCCTTACCTTAACCCAAATAAATTGGACAAGTCGAGTAGAGAGCTCCATACTTTTGTTGCACCG
>CAZNLA010000418.1:0-4966 GCA_964573385.1 uncultured bacterium | reverse complement strand
CGTAATCTTGCCCAATACACTTTGATTGACAATAAAATCATGAATGAAACTCTTGATCGCATACAATCCGCAGGAGTGGCGGTAGAAGTTAACGCGCATGTACCATTTACCCGCGAAGCAGATATGTTAAGTAAGGCAGTAGCACGCGGAATGACTGTAGCGTTTTCAATTGATATGCATGATCGCAGTGAAATAAACTCCTATATCTACCTGAATGAAGTTATAATGAAAAGCAATGTAAATGAAGATGATATAAAGTTATTCCAACCGACAGTAAGGATTAATCCTATATCTAAATCAGTATAGATTAAAAAAGATTTCAATTGTTATTAAGATTTAGTTGTTAAAATGTTGTTATGTAAAATAGATATACCTTATGTTGAATCAATCCCGAAATAGTCAAAACTATTAAAAATTGACTTAATACCTTAAAAAAAAGTATAATTCTTCGGTTAAAGAATGGTGACGTCCATGTTAATGTCGCGCGTTATTTTGTTTTTTATGTTAGTAGTATTTTTATGCGGGTGCCGGGGAGTATCTTTTTTTGGTGATAAGCCATCAAGTTCCTCATCACCTATAACTCCGGAAAATACTTTACCGACACAAATAACAGTTAAACCACCAATAAATCAAAAAAAATTATTGGTAAACACCGTAGTAAGTTATCTTACTGCGTTAAAGAAACGTAAATATTCGGCAGCATACATGATGTTGTCTCAGGATTCCCGAAATTCATTCAAACGGGAAAGATTTGAGCAACTGGCTCGCGAGGGGATACCCCAGTTTGAGCTTCCGGCTAAAGGTGTTGTTATTAATGGCGATGACGCTAAAGTATCACTGACACTAAATAGCGAAGAAGACCAAACCTCCCATGATTTTATACTAATCCGCGAAGGCGGTATTTGGAAAATCGTGTACCGGGGTGGGTTACCTCATCAGCCCTACGGAGATTAATCCGGGCGCACGAAGGGGAGATAGTCCATGAAAGTAATTTTGACAGAAGAGGTAGTAAACCTCGGTAACTGTGGCGACATCGTTGATGTTGCACCTGGCTACGCACGTAACTTTTTAGTTCCGCGCAAATTAGCTATCTATGCCAACAAAGGCAACGTACGGGAAATGGAGCATCATAAAGCTCTGTTAGATCGCAAACAGAAGAAACTGGTCAATGCTGCAATGTCAGTAGCCGAAAAAATTAACAACCAGGTTTTGTCATTTAAAGTTAAAGTCGGCGACAATGGCAAATTATTTGGTTCGGTTACAACACATGATATCGCTGATCTTTTAAAAGCACAGTTTGAGATTGATGTAGACCGTCGCAAAATCACTCTGGCAGAACATATAAACACCCTTGGCGACCATAATGCTGAAGTTCGTTTAATGTCTGATACCCGCGCAAATGTAATTATCCGCGTTATTGACGAATCCGCTGAGTAATTAATATTTAAAATACCCCTTTCAGAATTTACTTAAAGGGGTATTTTTTTTATTACCCATAAATAATCCGTTTATATAAAAATCAATACCACTATTTAAATTTCAGATATATTATGCTATCATATTTTTAACTGATTATGGAGGCTTCCAGAATGAAGCTATATTTATCGCGGATAGAACAATTTATCGTGGCGTTTCTTATATTATGCATACTTGGGGCAGGTTTTGCTGTCACCTATAATTATGGTAAAAACAAAGGCGTTTCCACAGCTGTTGCAAATGTTATGCCGCCACAACCCAAATTATCAACAGCCAAAGAAGACGAGGACACTAAACTGGTTCCGGAACGTCCGGAGATTCTTATACATATAATCGGTGAAGTACGGAAACCTGGTGTATATAAGATGAAAGACGGTGACAGAGTGCAAGATGCAATAATGATTGCAGGTGGCGCAAAAAAGAATGCTGACCCGGACCAGTTAAACCTTGCCTCAAAGTTAATAGACGGAGAAAAAATAATAGTACCGGGCAAATTTATGCAAAGCCAAACAACCACACCCAGACAACCATTAGTTGTATACGATACCCCGGCTAGTAAAAAGAATATGACAACTGCCGACGCGGGAAATACACAACCACCATTAACAAATGAAAAAGTAATTGATTCCTCTAAACCCGTGAGTGTAAATAAAGCTACCGCAGATGAATTAGCTAACCGATTACCTGGCATAGGACCCGGCACTGCACAAAAAATCGTTGAATATCGCATTCAAAATGGTGCTTTCAAAGATTTAAGCGAATTAGTAAATGTACCCGGATTAGGTCCAAAAACTGTAGAAAAAATTACACCATACATTATTTTATAAATTCAGTTATTATAAAATCGAGTTTCTATTTGCCTTTTTTATTATTAGCTTCTATCATGTCATCAATTGTAACAAATTGGTAACCCTGTTTTTTTAAAGTTTCTATCAATTGTGGCAATATATTTATTGTTTGCTGAATACCGTCATGTATAAGTATGATTCCCCCATTATTAGCTTGTTTTAATGTGCGTTGCAAAACCAACTTCTCACCGGGACTTGCATAGTCACCCGGATCATCTGTCCATAACACTATTGTATATCCAAGCAATTCTGATGTTGCGGCAATACCGGCATCATAATCTCCACCCGGTGGCCTGAATAAATGTGGCATCTTACCTGTGATACGTTGTAATGTTTCTCCGCAAGCTTTAATTTCAGTAGCGACATCCGGTTCAAGTATTTTAGTCAGGTTAACATGATGATATGTATGATTACCGACGTTATGACCTGCTTTAATTTCTGCATTAACTAAATCAGGATATTTTTCCGACATTTCACCGACAACAAAAAATGTTGCTTTTACTTTTTCTTTATCTAAAATATCAAGAATTTGTTGTGTATAAACCGGATGAGGACCATCATCAAATGTTAATGCTATCTGTTTCGGTTTTAATTTACCACGCATTAATTTGTGATATTTAAGATTATTTAATAACTCATTCTGGTGTTGTGCCATTATTTCAAGGACACTTTTATACACTTCAGTTTTCGCATGTTGCCAATATGGATCATTTGCATAGTCAGGTTCTGCTGTTTTACTTTTTGGTTCTGTTGTTTGCTGCGCGCTAATTTCTGATATATTCATTAAATATATTCCAATAGAAATTACAAATAGGCAACATAATTTAAATTTCATAGAAGATTTCATGATTTATTACTCCACTTTTATAATTAAATTTTTCCAAGAATATTAAAAAAATAACCTGCAATTATATAAAAAAAGATAATTGCAGGTTATTTTTTCAATGAGTAGTTAAATTTATTTTAACAACAGAATCTACATTTATAATTGTCCCATAAAATTATAAATAATATCATTGGAACCCGGCAAACCTTCATGCCCGAAATCAGGATAAAAGATAACATCTTTTTCTGATGTAATCTTATTAAATGCCGCAAACTGTGTTGACGGTGGACAAATAGTATCCATCAAACCGGTAAGCATCAATACTTTACCGCGGATACGTGAAGCCAAATGTTGATTATCAATATAACCAAGACGATAGAATATTTCATCCTGACGTTTATGTAACGGGTCAAACAAACGAAAATATCTGCGTAACTCGTCATATGCCGCAACATCTAAATCCATTTCCCATACCCGCAAATAATCGCATAAAAATGGAAATACCGGAGCAACTAATTTTATACGCGGTTCCAACGATGCACATGCAAGGGTTAATCCCCCACCCTGTGACCCACCAGTGGCACCAACACGGGTTTCATCAATATCATCAAAACCCATTACTATAT
Organism: uncultured bacterium; assembly: GCA_964573385.1. GTDB lineage: Bacteria > Armatimonadota > Hebobacteria > CAIYQO01 > CAIYQO01 > JBAXQQ01. Next base: position 1,190 of record CAZNLA010000418.1, on the reverse strand, counting down.
TAGCCATCTGCGCGGTGTCAAGATAAATAGATCTGAAAAGTAATTTTTCCGGTGAATCATCCAAGCCGCGAATAATATGTCCGTTATGGGTATTACCTTTTGCACCACCAACATCTTCTGATAACCCGCCCTGCCCACGACAATCAAGTGCTGCTACAGAATACCCGCGCGCAACATAACTTAATTTGTCTGACCAGTCACCGCAATTACCGGAATAGCCGTGAAACTGTAATACTGCAGGGTGTGGTGATACCGCATTTTTGGGTCGTATGTATTTCGCATGTACTCTTGCTCCACCGATACCGGTGAAATACATGTCAAAACATTCAGCGAACGGTGCATCCAATTGATATGGAATCAATTCTACTTGCGGGTCAATCGCTTTCATTTCGGCAATTGAATTATCCCAAAATTCATCAAAATCAACAGGGCGTGGATTTCTGCCTTTAAACTCTCTTAACTGCTCTACTGGCATATCTACTAATGGCATTTTTATCTCCTTCACAAAAAAAGGGTGCAGAAAAATCTGCACCCTTTTGGATATCTATCTTATTGTACTGTTATCACAATATTATTAACAGAGGAAAAACCATCTTTTGTTGTAACTGTTACACTTAAAAAATGGGTTTCGGGTATTTTCAAACCAGTCTGTGAGTCTAATTGCAAAGCAGGAGCAAACCATATAGGTGATTTGTCTGACGGATGATCAAAAGACTGACTACCCGTTGGTTCTTTCCAGGAATATTGTAGTGATTTATCATATGATGCCAGAGTAGGATCACTTATTACGACACCGTTAACTTTTACTTCACCCAATAATTGTTTGATTTCACCACTGGCGGCAACAACTTTATTAGCCACAAAAAGTGCGGGGTCAAAAACATACATTGGTGAACTGGCAGGTGGTACAATAGTAATATGAATAATCATCTCAGACTTGCCACCCATTTTTGTCTCAACATGCAACGTAATGTCTACATTAGTAGGTACAGCAACAGATGGTGAAACCCATGCGTTATTCATAGCTATCGGTGAATCAACTAACATGGTGCCAATGGCAGGAGAAGCAGACCAGACAGTTTTAGTTATCTGATCAGTATCTGCAGTTTTAGTAGTACATGTTAATGCTACTGTACTGCCCGCGGGAATACTTGACCATTTATCACTGCCATTTACCTGAACAGTTAATG
>CAZNLA010000417.1:0-4972 GCA_964573385.1 uncultured bacterium | reverse complement strand
CTGAGACTGTCGAAGTGACCTGAAGCGATAGCCCTGTAAGAATATAACGAGGCATTAAAATGGTTAAATGGGATCTTAATATACTAAACTCTACACCTGAATTTCGCAAAGCCGAAGGTTTTGATAATCCTGATGCGGATGCTATTTTTATTAAAAATGAATTGTACCATGGCAAAGAAACTGAAGTGTTTGCATGGTTCGGTTTGCCGGAATTATCCAAAGATCAAAAATGTCCGGCGATGGTATTATTACATGGTGGCGGTGGAACTGCTTTTATTGAATGGGTTAAGATATGGAATGCACGGGGTTACGCGGCAATAGCCATTGACCAATGTGGTGACATTCCGGAATACCCATGTGAAATAGTTGATGGCCCACATTCCCGCCACGAAAATGGTGGTCCCGCAGGATGGGACGCGTCATTCCGTACCACTAATGACCCCATAACTGACCAATGGGTATACCACGCTATCTCCGCGGCATTACGCGCGCATGCGGTGTTAGCAAATCATCCATCTGTAGATGCTGACCGGATAGGTGTGACGGGTATATCATGGGGTGGTTAAATGACATCGTTGTTTGCCGGTATAAACCCTAAACTTGCCTGTGCTGTACCGGTATACGGTTGCGGTTTCCTTGGGAAAAACTCTGTATGGAACTCGTTTGTACCGGAAGAAGCAATGCCGGAATGGAAAAAATGGTTAGGATTATGGGATCCATCAATATATTTACCAGATGCGAAATCACCTATTTGCTGGGTTTCCGGATCAAACGACTTTGCTTACCCTATGGATGCTCTGAATGCGTCAGCAAATCTGCCTGAATCGCCAAAAACATTAAGTATCCGGTTTGAACTACCACATAGCCATCCAGAAGGTTGGGCACCAAAAGAGATTTACAAGTTTGTTGACAGCAAATTAATGAATGGAAAACCATTACCACAGGTAATATCAAGTGGATATGATGAAAAAGAGATATGGTTAACATATAATAAAGAAATTCCTGTTAAATACGCGGAACTCAACTATACACGTGCCACAGGTTATTTGCCAGACAGAAAATATAATCGTTTACCTGTTTCAATAGACATTGATAAAGGTCTGGTAAAAACAACCATACCACCGTTAACTACAGTCGCGTATCTGAATATATTTGACGATGACGACTGCCTGGTAAGTGGCGATGTCATGATATTGAAATAACCTTTTGACTGGAACTGATATTATATATGGATTCATTGTATTGTACTGATAAACCTCAAAAAAGGTTTCTTTTTGATATTATCATCATGTGTATTGTAATTGTAATTCAATTTGCGTTAATTATAAATTATTATTTCTCAACACATCATTTTGGCGGGGTGGTATTTTATCTTTTATGGTTTTGTGTAGTATTTTCTATATCACCAATATTGCATTATAATTCTATTTATCAAATTAATACTGATGACAAATCTTGCACATTTATCTCAATACATCGCACGATTATAATAAAGATGAGCCATTTATATGATATGATACCTTTATATGTAAGAGGACATGGAATGCTGACTATTTTATTTTATAAAGATGGATTATTGCTAATTTATGGCAATATGTATTCTGAAAAAGAATTGGAACCATTTTTTAAGCATGTAAACAGTATAAACAATAAATTTACACGATATAAATCATGGTTAAACCGCAAGTAAAATACTTTTTTGCAAAGGTGAATAAATAATGAAACGATGTTATGATGTTATTGTAATCGGCGGTGGAACTGCCGGAGTTATTGCCGCGGTGCAGGCAAGTCGTGCTGGCGCGTCAACATTGCTGATTGAAAAGAATGGCATGTTGGGTGGCACTGTCACTGTGGGTGGTATAAATTATCCGTCCAGTTTTCATGCTTATCAACGTATGATAATAGCCGGTATCGGGTGGGAATTATGCGCAGCGGCAATGAAACTGGAAGGTAAAGATGTAAATGAAAATCGCACCGGTTTTACCCATAGCATAAGTGCGTATACAGTAAATCCCGCGTTATACGCAGCAGTGGCGGATGAGATGGTAATTGATTCCGGTGCCGATATACTTTTCCATGCTATGCCGGCAATAGTTAAGAAAAATGCTGACAACTGGAACCTGACAATATGTACAAAAACAGGACTTAAGGATGTCTGTGGCAAGATATTAATAGATTGCACCGGTGACGCAAATATCGTGCAAATGGCCGGATATGAAGTATACCGCAGTGAAGTATTGCAACCTGGTACTTTAGTCGTGCATACCACCGGATATGACGCAAAATCAATCGATTATGATGCCATCCAAATAGCGTTTAACGCAGAAATCGCTGCTGGCAGAATGAAAATAAGCGACCCGGGTTGGAATTATGGCAGTTTGAAATTCTTCCTTAATTCATATGGCGGTAACCGAATCCATGTGCCGGATGTTGACGCATCCACCAGTGAAGGCAAAACTGTTGCTGAAATTGAAGGCCGCAAAGCAATGATGAGATTATTCAGATTCTGTCGCACACAACCGGGATTAGAGAACTTTAATATAAGTTATTGCGCCACTGAGTGTGGAATACGCGAAACTGTCACTATTAAGGCTAAAAGTAGCGTCAGCGTTGATGATTATACAAGTGGACGACTTTTTGATGATGCGGTATGTTATTCGTTTTATCCAATTGATATTCATGAAAACCATTCCATCAACGGTGCGAATATTGGTGAAGGCATTTATCCCACAATACCATTAGGTGCTATGTTACCCGCGGATAGCGATGGAATAATCGTCGCGGGCAGGTCTGTCGCCGGTGACCAGAAGGCAAACTCAGCTTTTCGGGTAGAATCATCATGTATGGCAATGGGCCAGGCCGCCGGAGCAACCGCAGCACTGGCTATACAACAAAATATTGCTATTGAAGCGGTGCCTTTAAAAGATATACACAATTTATTGCGCCAGCATGGGGCAATTGTACCCGGCTAAAAATAATTTCTTATACACTTGCCCGCTTATATTCGCAGATATTTTCAGGACTTTTGCGACAGGTCACTTCGACATGCTCAGTGACCGGTCGCTGAGCATGTCGAAGCGACCATTTTCAAGCAAATTTCTCATTTATAAGCGAAGGTCCTGATTTATATTTTTATGACATTACGCGGGCAAGTTGTTAATATTTGTGGTGCACCATTTTTAACAACAATAGTGTCTTCAATTCCAACAATACCAATACCCGGCAATCCCACTTTCGGTTCTATAGCTATAACCATATCTTCCGCGATTAAATCTTTCATTCCCGGTGCTAAAAATGGTGGTTCATCCAATTCTAACCCGACACCATGCCCTACAAATTTAACTTTTTCTGTACCATAACCCATATATTCATCTTCATATCCCATATCTTTAGCCATTTGCGCGGATAAATTATATACAGATTCCCAGGTAACACCAGGCCTGATAAAATTAACTATTCCTTCTTCAACTTCTAACATTGCATTGTACGCATTCAACGCGTCAGTCGATAATTCACCTATACATGCCATGCGGGTTTGGTCCAGAATATACCCCTGACGCACAAATGCAAAATCTATTATTATCGGTACATTTGCAGGTATTACACCGTTTGTCGCCCCATATGGTACGGCATTACATAAACCTGTTCCACCACATACACCTTCAAACTTTGTACCTGCCAGACTGTTTATACCGGCAGATACCACCCCAAATCCAGACATCTCAACACCTTCACGCCTGCACCGTATTAATGCATCGTGACCTTTTTTACGCAGGTAATATTCCAAAGTGGCACTTAATTGTAATTCTGTCATGCCGGAACTGTATGCTTCCTGTAATATCGCCGGCAAATCGTGCATTATTCTGCCGGATTCTTCCAGTATAGCAATTTCATCCGTCGACTTCACCATGCGCAATTTCTTAATTTCCCAACTTATATCAACCCAGGCAGCAACCGGAAGTAATTGTTGCAAACGCGTAAATGATGAATACGAAATAACATCTGATGCTATACCTATCTTATTAAAAGTTGTAATATTTTCTTTTTCTAATATCTCTTTTAATTGTTGCGAACTTCTGAATGGATAACAAAGCATGCCATTAATTTCAATCTGCATACGTTCAATAGATTTTCTTGCAATAGCAAATGCTGCCCCACTGGCGGAAACAAATAAATACAGTGGTTGAATAGAACCACAATAATAGAAAAGGTCCGGAGCATGATGCAAAACCACAGCATCAATTTCTGCGGTTTTTAAATAAGATTGTAATTTGTCAATACGATTATTCATAATTCAGGTCCTGTCTTAAATATTAAATTTATATCGATTATATCCGATTTTTCTCTTCATTAATCTACAGTAAGATTAGCATCTGCGTCAAATATGATTTATTAGACAAAAAAGAGAGCATCAAATAGTTAGTTATCTGGTGCTCTCTTTTTATAAGGTATTTTTATTAATTAATTATTTCAACTGTAACGCAACAATCTTCTTTTTACTGCGCATAATAAATATTCCATCAGCATACGCCGGATGTGTCCAATTACAATTGCTGGCTAAAACCGGCATTTTATTCAATTCAGTATATTTTTCACTATCTGTTTTTACCATTACCAATTCACCATTATTTGCGTTTATCGCTAAAATAACATCACCAATAATAGTAACTGTTCCTTCACCAAAACCACCCTGTGACCATTTTACACCACCTGTAACCGGGTCAACACATCTCATGTTACCATTATCAGATATGCCATAAATATATCCATTATACAAAACCGGACAACTCATACGACTTGCCAGGCTTTTATTTTCCCAACTTATCTTTGCGGTGTTATTTACCACTTCTATCATGGCGCATCCACGGCCATAACCACTGGTAATAAATACTTTGTTATCAACAACCATCGGTGATGAGTAATTACTCAGTTTCGTCAGACTAATTTACAAAAAAAAGTTTATGCAATTAGT
>CAZNLA010000416.1:0-4997 GCA_964573385.1 uncultured bacterium | reverse complement strand
AAAATAGAGAGTTTCTATCTCAAAGAGGAATGCCGGGGACGGTATTCCGTACAGAATAAATAGAAATAGTTGGGTTTTGCAAAAGCCTGTTTAGGTTGTAGACTTGTGGCAAGCGAAAACCACCCCGGCCTTCGGCTACCCCACTTTGCCAAGGAGGGGAAATTTAAGTGAAGGTTTTGATTATTATTGGAGGCATTACATTGTCGACTTGGGTGGGTTGATTATATAATTTGTTGGTTTTGTAATTACCTGAATAATTAATGAAAATATGCGCATTCTTGAAAATAATTAACCTTGTTTTATCGCCGCATGGAAAAGTTCATTTAATTTTGAGTACCACTTCTCCGCGTTAAATTTTTCTTTTGCAATTGCAATTGAGTTTTCACTCATGGTTTCTCGTTTGGCATTTCCGGACAGTTTTAAAATTGAATTGGCAATCTCTTCCGGTGAATCAGGTGTAGTCAGGTAACCATTTACGCCATCTATTATAGCCTCCGGAATTCCACTGATATTGGAACCGATGACTGGCAAACCGCATGCCATAGCTTCCAATATTACATTTGGCAATCCATCACGGTCGTTATCCGGGGTGATAATTGATGGGCATAAAAATATATCGGCTTTGTGGTATTCGGTTATTAATGCCGTTTCATTTAACCAAGGGCAAAAAGTAACATCCTGAATCCCCTTGAAATCAGCCTGAAGTTTTGCTTTCATGGGGCCATCACCTACAATTGTTAAAGATACAGTACAATCTTTTTCTGCTAAAATTTTCATAACTGCCGGCAATAATTGAAATCCTTTTTTCTCAACTAATCTGCCAACTGATAACAAACGCAGTATGCCGGTATTATCTTTCGCGTGATGAGGTTGTGTTAACCACTTGCCAGGTAATCCGTGATAAACTAATGATATCTTGTCAGTGTAATCTGGTAGTATTTGGTCAAGGTAAAATTTGTTTTCCTGAGTGCAGGTTATTAGAAACTTTGCTTTTTCCGCTTTTATTTCCAACTGGTCAGGTTCTGTGTAGATATCACGGGCGTGAAGACTGATGATTAAAGGGATACTGCCTGCTGCCCGCATCGCAATTGTGGAAGTGATATTACCGAAATGAGCAACTATTAAATCGAATGATTTTCGTTTGAACTCTTCAGACCATCGGCGGACAATTAAACCTGATGCTAAAGCTAATGGAATTTGTCCCTTTTCTTCATTGATAGAGAAAACCTCAATTTCGTGGCTATGCCGCCGTAACCCTACTATTTCTCTTTCGATGAAGGTTTCTGATGGATTAGGATATTTACCTGTAATGTATGCTATTCTCATATTTATTCTGCCACCCTTACTGTAAACCACTTAAGGGTGGCAGAATCATTATATTACTTTTCGTACTTTTGTGCCAACCACTCCGCAACACCCTCTGCGGTTGGTTTCATTCCACCGTCGCCTTCTTTCCAGTTGGCAGGGCAAACTTCACCATTTTTCTCTACGAAAATCAATGCGTCTAATACTCTTAGTGCTTCATCAACACTTCTACCTAACGGTAAATCGTTAATAACCGCGGAACGTACCAGGCCTTCTTTATCAATTAAGAACAAACCGCGTAAAGCGATTGCATCATTTATTAATACGCCATAGTCTTTTGCAATGCTTTTTGTTAAGTCCGCTACCAGTGGGAAACCGATTGGTCCGATTCCACCTTTTGCGACCGGGGTTTCGCGCCATGCAAAATGGGTAAATTGCGAATCTACTGATACACCGATAACTTCGGCGCCTTTTGCCTTGAAATCAGCTAATTTGTCGTTGAAAGCTAAAATTTCTGACGGGCAAACAAATGTGAAATCAAGTGGGTAAAAAAACAGAACTGTATATTTACCACGTAATGACGATAAGGTTAATTCGCTGATAGTACCATCACCGAAAACCGCCTGCGCTGTAAAATCTGGCGCAGATTTAGTAACTAAGGTGCACATTTTTTTCTCCTTAACGGGTTATTTATTGACAATTAAATGAGAAAGTTTGACGTTAGCTAATTCAGCATGTAACTTAACCTGAACTTCTTTTAATTTGTCATGAACTATACATGTACCGTCACGTTGACAGTATTCACCCGGTTTAAGGCATAAGTTAAGTGTTACAGCATCCGGATCTAAAGCTAACACGATATCAAGTAAAGATAACTCTTCCAGTGGAAATCTCAATGTTATTCCACCACTTGGACCGCGTGAACTTACAACTAATTTTGCCTTGCTTAGTTTAAGCATTATTCCACGAAGAAAACGGTAAGGAATACCGGATACTTCGGCTAAGTCAAATGCTGACACCATTTTTTCTTTATAATCGGCCAGACTAAGCAACGCCCGAATAGCGTAATCTGTCTCACGTGTAATCATTATCCCCGCCTTTACCAGGTGTAAGAATATATGATACCACTTTAGTATCATATATATATTTCTTTTACCCAGACTTATTTATTTTTAAACTTTTTATTTAGAAAATATTCTAAATTTTGTTGTAATACATATTACCACAATTACATATATATATAGCCACAATTTACTATAAAAATACAAAAAAAAGTAAAATAAAAATATATTTTATATAAATATATGATTTCTATTTTTATTTGTGCCTCATAAATAAAAAAAATCGGTGAACCAAAAGTATCACGATCATCTTGCTCGTGTAGGTAAGTGGGGTGGAAAATAAATATCCAAATTCCTGAAAAAGCTCCACCACATTGGAGAGGGGAAGAATGTTAAATAAAGATTAATAGGTGAACATTGAACATTGAACATTGAACATCCAATTTTCAATAATTCAACATTCGACGTTGAAAGTTCAATGTTCAATGTTCCACCAAATAAAAAAAGCCCCTCTCCCCGGGGAGGGGTTGGGGTGGGGCTTTAAATCGAACACTGACTTCCAATAGTAAATAATTCAACATTCGACGTTGAAAGTTCACTGTTCAACGTTCCCCCCAATAAAAAAGCCCCTCTCCTCACGGAAAGGGGCTTTTTATTTTATTTTTATTTCGCAGCGGTTTTAATCATTTCCGCGAATGATGGTTTTAATGCTGCTCCGCCTACCAGTGCTCCGTCGATATCTGATTGCGACATGATTTCGGCGATATTATCCGGGGTGGCGCTTCCGCCGTACTGGATACGAATATCGTCTGCTGCCGCGCCATAAATATCGCGAACAATGTTACGAATGCCGGCAATTACCCGGTTTCCTTCCTGTGGGTCACATGTTAAACCGGTGCCAATCGCCCATACAGGTTCGTATGCAATAACCATGCTACTGATCTGTTCGGTTGATAACCCGGCTAACCCGGCGCGAATCTGTTTTTCCACAACCTGGTCAGTAATTCCCTGTTCGCGTTCGTCTTTGGTTTCGCCACAGCACATAATCGGGATCAGGTTATATTTGAATGCTGCTTTCACTTTAGTGTTAACAACGGTGTCATTATCGCCAAATGCTTTCAGTAATTCTGCGTCCCAGCTTGCCGGGATGCTGCCGAATCTGCCACGACGTTCTGAATGGCCAACTATAACATATTTAGCCTTTACATCATTCAGCATCGGTCCGGAAATCTGGCCGGTAAAGGCGCCTTTTTCTTCCCAGAAAAGGTCTTGTGCTCCCAGGGCGATATTGCTGCAGCATACCGCGTCAGCAATAGGTTTTAACAACACTGCCGGTACACAAACCGCGCATTCCGCGCCATCAATGCCCACCAGTGCTTCTTTCAGCGAGTTAACCAGAGCAGTACCATCTGCAATGGTCATATTCATTTTCCAGTTACCAGCAATAAGCGGTTTTCTCATTTTAATACCTCATTTAGACAAAATACCCCGCAATTTACGTATTGCGGGGTATGTGTGTTTTTATATCATTCAGCAACGAACGGCAATAATGCCACGTGGCGCGCGCGCTTAACAGCCATGGCTACTTTGCGCTGGTGTGCCGCACATGTTCCGGTTAAACGGCGTGATTTAATTTTGCCGTGTTCGGTAACAGTCTGGCGCAGACGGCCGGTATCTTTATAATCAATGTCGTTGATTTTATCAACACAAAAACTGCAGGCTTTGGGACGAGTCCGCTTGAAACCTTTTGGTGGGCGGTCGCCACGTTTGCCTTGACCTTCAGACATAGTCATTTTAAATTTCCTCCACGAGCCTTTGGCGCCTTATATAGGCGCGAAGGATGTAAATATTTTATTGGTCACCAAATGGGTCAGGGAAATCAGTGCTATTAAAGTCCTGAATATCATCCGGCATCGGATAATCTTCGCGGGGTGGATTCTGACCCATACCATTTCCACCGTTTGTAGGATGTGGGGTGTAGTGTCCTGTTGTTGACGTGCCAACCTGGCTACCACCGATATTATCTTCTCGTTCCCGCGGACGATCCAATGGGCGTAGATTCTCAACTACTACCTCTGCGTGTCGTCTGCGCTGACCATCGGGGGTTTCCCATTGACGTACCTGTAATGCGCCTTCCACCATTACTAACCGACCTTTGGATATAAACTTATTCACAAATTCAGCAGGCTGTCGCCATGCTACAACATCTATGAAATCGGTCTCCTTGTCTCCCTGTGCGTTTTTAAAGGGACGGTCGACTGCAATTCGGAAATTTGCTACTGCTACACCACTCGGAGTATATTTTAATTCCGGATCGGTGCACATTCTGCCAACTAAAATCACTTTATTAAACATCCCATTCCTCCATTAAAGCATTCTGCAATAATGATGCTTATTTTTCATCCTTGCGCAGAATCATGTGGCGTATAATCGTCTCAGCAATTTTTATCTGGCGGTCAATTTCTGCCACCAGTGCAGGCGTGCCCTGGAAATTCACAACAACATAATAACCTTCACGAAAATTCTTGATTTCGTACATCATGGTCCGTTTTTCCCATCGGTCGCAAGACTCGACGGTGCCGTCCATTGTGGTTATCAGAGTGTTGAAGCGGTCTACCAGTGCTGTTTGCT
>CAZNLA010000415.1:0-5006 GCA_964573385.1 uncultured bacterium | reverse complement strand
GTAACACAACCGGCAGTTGGTCATTTTTAGCCGGTAGTTACAATAATGGTAACGGGTCATGGTTCAATACAGATAATTCCGGGTCGACACTGACATTTAACCCGGCACGCGGTAGCGCAACAAATAAAACTATCTCCAGCGGAAAAGCACATTTGGGGATGCAGTCAACGAAAGAAGTAACAAAAGCATCTGGTTCTGGCACCGGTTCTGCTGACGCAATTTTGGGACTGGACAGAGACGAACTTGTGAAAGTTGATACTACTCAATTCTATGGTACAGGTGCAAACAGCAAATTCAGCATCGGCGCGGATGATGCCGGAAACTATAGAATGGCTAATGGATACATAAGTGAGTTTATTTTTTATAAACGAGTCTTAACAACAGAAGAAATGACCAGCGTACTTAACTATCTTAGGTTGAAATATTCAATATAGTTAATCAATCAGGACTTTCGCTTACGGTCACTTCGACAAGCTCAGTGACCGGTCGCTGAGCTTGCCGAAGCGACCATTATAAGCATATTTTCTCTTTTACAGCGAAAGTCCTGTCAATTTATCCCTCAGTATCAAATGCTGAGGGATTTTCTTTTGAAATTTTAAAGGATATTTACGTTTTAGTGAGTAAACAAGTTAACAGATAAAAACATTATGCGAGGTATTCCATGTCTAAATATGACAACATCATGCCCATTGATAACATTCCCGATTGGCAAATGCGGTTGCAACGTCAGGATGCATTTTGGAACTGTGAGATTATTGACCGTCCGGTTATGAATATGGGTATCAGTAAACCCAACCCGGATTATCCATGGCCAGATAAAAAATATACCGACATGAAAGAAAAATGGCTGGACTTTGACTTTCGCATTGAACAAGCCATTGCCAGTGTTATGAATACGGAATATCTGGGTGACTCATTGCCAAACGCAATGCCTAATTTAGGTCCGGAAGTATTTAGCGCATTCTTCGGTTGCGAAATGGATTTCAGTGAAGGCACTACCTGGTCAATACCAAACCTGCATGACTGGAACAATATAGACAAAATAAGATTTTCCGAAGATAATTTTTATTGGAAAAAGATAGAAGAGTTTACCGATAAATTATTGGAAGCCGGCAAAGGAAAATTCTACACCGGCATTACAGATATCCATCCCGGTGGCGATGCTATTGCAGCGTTCCGTGACCCGCAGGAATTTAATATAGACATGATAGAATATCCTGATGAAGTAAAAATATTGCTTGAATATGTAAATGAAATATATTGCCGGGTGATGACATTCTACTGGGAAAAATTGCAGCAAAACGGACAGGCTATTTCATCCTGGTATGGCATAACTTCAACTAAACGACATTATGCCCCGTCAAACGACTTTTCCTGTATGGTTTCCAAAAAAATGTTCGATGAGTTTTTCCTGCCGGGGATAATTAAGGAGTGTCAACATAACGAAGCTAGCATTTATCACCTTGACGGCCCAAACGCATTGCAACACCTTGATAGCCTGTTGGATATTAAAGAGTTAAACGCTATTCAATGGGTGTATGGCGCAGGACATGGAAACGCAGGCGATTGGATGCCGGTATATAAAAAATGCCAGGCAGCAGGAAAAGGTTTACAGATAGGCCTGCAACTAAACGAAATAGATACTTTTATGCAGGAACTAAAACCAAATGGTTTGTGGCTTAGCGTTGGTGTAGATAGTCGCGAAACGGCAGATGATGTAATTAAAAAAATGTTGACGTGGAAATAGAATATTAAACAGGACTTTCGCTTAAGGTGTCATTTTATTTAATAATCTGACTTTATCTGACCGATTCGACCGATCTGACGGATAAACCAGCGAAAGTCCTGTTATAATTTGTTCGACGTTGAATGTTAGACGTTCCTATATTACTTAACCACTGCCACCCAGGCAACATTTGCGGGGTCTGCGGCAGGGGTAACGGTTATATCCAGTATCGCAAGCGGTTTATTAATGGTAACTGTATCTACCACACCCAAAGGAATGCCGGATACTGCAAGTCTGCCATATACCGACCCCAACCCGGAGGTTACAACTTTGTCGCCCTGTTGTATATCTGCACTGTCTGCAATATATTCCAAAGAACATTGACCTATTTTGCACAGGCCTGCTTTATAACCTTTTAAAACCCCAACAGCAATAGTTTTTTGTTGAGTAACCGGTATAGCTAATGGGTCGGTTTGTGGTACATTTACAAGCCTGACAACTTTTGCCCCTATACCACTGGCGGGGTCTGTTAATGGCAGAATATTCGCACTCTCTTTAGTTGCGGATACCACCTGTCCCACCACCCCATCTGCTGATATTGCCGCCATCCGCGCAGTTACACCATCTGCGGTACCAACCGGGATAATCAGATAACCTTCCCACGGGTTGGTGCTTCTACCCACAATCTGCGCGCCTATCGGATTACCGGATAAACCTTTGGATATATTCAGCAATTTCCGTAATTGTTTATTCTCTTCTTCCAAATCCCGCAATCGCGATAAACCGGTATCTGTAATACCATTCAGATTTTCCTGTACAGGATTATTGGTTATTGTGCCAAAACTGTTTACAGATAATGATAATACATTAAGAAGCATGGCATCAACAGGAGTTCTGGCACCAGACTTTCTGGAATAACCCGACCACCATCCAAAGATTAGTGTGACAATAACTGTAATAAGCAAAAGAGCGGCCAATTGCCGTCTCTCTGCCTTTCGCGATGTTGTACGAATCATTTACAGCCAGGCCTCCACGTCATTTTCTTCCTCCGCCGTTATCATCGTCTTCACCCAGGAATACTCTCATACCTACCTTTGAAGCGTGTGGATAAATTGGTGGCAAATATTCCAGTGGCAATTCATCGCCGCGCCAGAAAGGAAACGAACCTAATCTGCGTAATAATGTTGCCGAGGAACCGGGGGTTTTCACCTCACCATAAAAATCTTCCGGCAAATGAGAACCAGACCAGAAGTCAGATAGTTTCATTGATAACGGTTCAGTCTCCGGTGTTTCTGACAGTTTTACCACGTCATCCAGAGACATTTGGGAGTTTCCCTGCCCTAACCTGGTGACTAAAGTTTCGCGATCCATACCGCGTAATTTAAATATCAAAAACGGATCACGGTCAAACTCTTCACCTATCAGATAAAATACCGCGGCGATATGTTTGCATGGATTCGACCAATCCGGACATGAGCATTTATTTGTTAATTCGTATCTTAGTTGCGGAAAAATATTTAAACCAACACTCTGAAAAACTTCTTCAATTTCATGTGGCATTTCACCGGCCATTAATTTTGCCGCAAACAACGCCTGTTGTTTCAGGGTATCAATTACCTTTTCCCATTCTGAGGTATCCAAAACTTTAACGGTAATTGTTACGGTGTATGGTTCTTTGGCTGTTCCCTGTACCACTGCAATAATTTGTCCGTGATGTATTTCAATTGATATAACCTGACCACCACGCGCGTATGCCCGACCACGGTTAAGGCGTTGCGCCATTTCTGTTTGTTCCAGAATATTGACCCAACGTTTTGCCCACCACCGCTGGCCGAATGACCCGCGTTGTGATTGCGCTTTTATTCCACCTTCTACCCTACGGGGAGTTGAGGTAGGAAAATATCTGCTGTAATTTCTCCACGACATAATATTATCTTATATACCCTTTGGCTTTGCCATTAAATCATCTGTGTCTTATTTTCACAAAACTGTTTAATCAGAAACTGCATCTTCACGCAATGCGAAAAGATCACGCAATTCATCAGTGCTGAGTTTGGTCAGCCATGACTCGCCTACACCAACTACAGAATCAGCGATATCACGTTTTTTATCAATTAATTCATCAATCTTATCTTCTAATGTACCCGCGCACAGGAACTTATGTACCTGTACTGCCCTGGTCTGTCCTATTCGGAATGCCCGGTCTGTCGCCTGGTTTTCCACCGCGGGATTCCACCAGCGATCATAATGGAACACATGGTTAGCCCGGGTTAAGTTAAGCCCGGTACCACCTGCCTTTAATGACAGGATAAATATTCGCGGTCCGCCTTCTTCCTGAAAACGTTCTACCATTTTATCACGATTATTCTTATTTACGCCACCATGCAGAAATATAACTTCATATCCGAAAGTTTCCTGCAAATGACGTTTCAGGTGATTTCCCATCTCTGTAAATTGCGTAAATATTAAAGCGCAATCGTCCACACCATATATTTCCTCAATCATTTCAGTTAATCGGTCTAATTTACCGCTTCTATCCGGCAGACTGGTGTTGTCCCCCAGGAAATGAACTGGATGGTTACATATCTGTTTCAGTTTCATCAGTGTGGATAAAATAACACCGCTTCGCTTAATGCCATCTGCTTCTTCAAGTTCTGCTGTTGCCTGGTCAACCACTGATTTATATAAAGATGCCTGTTCTTTTGTCAATGAACAATATACCTTCATTTCTAATTTTTCCGGCAGATCCTGTATAATAGATTTGTCAGTTTTAATACGACGTAACACGAATGGACCGGTAAGTCTCTTTAATCGTGTTGCGGCTTCCTGGTCACGTTCTGCCTGTAATGGTACAAAGAACTTCTCGTGAAATTCGCTGGCGGTTCCTAAGAAACCGGGATTCAGGAATTCCATAATAGACCACAATTCACCGACGTGATTCTCCACCGGTGTACCGGTCAGGGCTAAACGATAATCTGCTTTTAATCCCCGCGCAGACCTTGCCTGTTTGGTCGAAGGGTTTTTGATATTCTGCGCTTCGTCTAAAATTACACCCGCCCATTTAATCTTCTTAAATACGTCATAATCACGATGTAACAAGGCGTAACTGGTGAGAATAAGGCTATATTCTTCTGCCTGTTGCTGGAAAGACTCGCCACGTTCACGGGTTACACCATGATGCACTAATACATTTAATGACGGGGTAAAACGCGCGGATTCTTTAAGCCAGTTGCCAACTACAGAAGTAGGACAGACTAGCAACACCGGTCGGGTTTCGCCT
>CAZNLA010000414.1:0-5023 GCA_964573385.1 uncultured bacterium | reverse complement strand
ATTCACTTATGCGGGTGCGCGAATCTGCAATAAATATGGTATTAGGAAACTCGTTTGATAACTTTGATAATTCCGCACAGACATTATCGGTGATAATTCCACAATTGCGTTCCTGTACCTGGTCAGCGATAATTACCGCGTCGACGTACGGAACCAATGTTTGTAATCGTTTTATAATTTCATCTTCAATATCCTTCGGCAGTTCCTCGCGGTTTTTAATATCTATGCGGTTAATTTCATTTTCCACACCATCACGTCGCAGCATTGGCTTGGTATATGTCGGCGTCATTCTATCGGCAGTGATTATTATATGGTCGGTCAGCACACCTCTGGCCTGTAATCCGCTTAATAGTTCAAATCCTTCACCGTCCGGGCCAATTGTGCCGATAGCAATAATCTGTCCGGTATCAAGGGCATGCAGGTTATCTGTCACTGTCCCTGCCGCGCCTGGTTTGGCGCGTTTGTTAACTACCTGGTAGGCATCAAGTCCGGTTTCCAGCGACTTTTCGGTCAGCGAATCTTCTATAATAAGATATTTATCAAGGAAATAATCACCGATAACCATAATTCTTTTTTGTGGGAAATTAGTGAGTAGTTCTTCTAATCTGTCAGATGTCATAGCGATTTACTCCTCGGCAAACAGGTATGCTAATAATGACTGGTAATCGTTATAATGGGGAACTATTACATCCGCACCGGCAGAAATTAATCGTTTGCGTTTCCAGTCATCAACCCCCTGCAGATTTATTTCTTCCACGGCGGCGCCAATGGCGACTCCACCGGCCTCTTTTGTATTCTCTATTTCAACAAATCCATCACCAAACCCCAACAGTTCTTTCCCTTGCAGGTTATTTTCACGGATTATTCGTTCAATTACCATTTTCTTGGAAAATGCCGCTAAATCGTCCTGGGCACCATAAATGCCACCATCGAAATATTTACTAAGGCCTAACGCGCCACATTCGTTTTGCACAAAACAGTCGTCGGTGCCACTGGCGAGAAACAGGCTTACGCCGCGTTCTTTTAAACCTATTAATAACTCTTCTGAACCCGGCACCATCATAGATTTACGGTCAATACTGCCATCATTTAATCCGGCGACGCGATGTTCAATGCGTAACCACAACAGGTCAGAATATTGTTTTTTATACTCCAGTGGGTCTTTTGGGATACCACCGCGTTTGATTATCTCATCACATAACGCCATCATTTGGTAAACGGTCTGCTTGCCGGTTAATTTTTCCACAAATTCGCGCACACATGAATCTATCTCTTCTGTGGTTTCACCACTTTTTAATTCCAGCATGATATCAACCATCATCGGTATCATCACATTCTGCCAACCTTCGCGGATAAGCGATAAAGTGCCGTCAAAATCAAACAGCGCAAAACGAAAACCACCGCGTGGATGGTCATGGTTTATTATTTCAAGGGAGTTGATATTTTTCAACAGATATTCCTTTGTTTTTAGACAGGATTAACATGATTAACAAGATTTATTTCATATTGGCGAAGCCAGAATCCTGTCCATTGATGTTAAAATTCTTCACTCTTCACTCTTAACTCTTCAAGAACTCTTCTCTGAATCTTTCGCGCATTACATCGATGATATAATGCATAAAGATGGTGTGAACGGTTTCGGCAATGCCCATATCCATAACCGGCACATGCAGGCCGAAATGCGCGATTTCTTTAAGTTTGCCACCGGTGTATCCGGTGAAACCGTATGTTGTCATACCGAAATCGTTGGCGAATTCCACCGCGCGCAGAATATTTGGGCTGTTGCCGGAACCGGAGATAGCTATTAAAAGATCCCCGGGAGATGCGAAGTTTTTCAATTGTTCAACAAATATTTTCTCATAACCTTCGTCGTTGCCCAGTGCCAGTATATATGGGGTGTTATCGGTCAGGCTCATAACCTTCAGACGTTTCTGTTTTTCAAGGTCAATTAAGGTTACTTTGCCCATATCTTCGCATAAATGTGATGCGTTGGCGCCACTGCCACCATTACCGATGATATATACAAACTTGCCATTGCGGTATGCTTCCAAAATCAGTTCAACTAATTTCGAAAATGATTCCGGGGCAACACCTTCAGTTGCTGTTACAACCTGTGACAGATAATCCGGCACATCAATAGTAACGCCGTTTCTTGGTTTCATCTTTTTTCTCCATTTTTAATGTATTAGCATGTCAGTTAATTATTTTATTTTATAACAGGACTTTTTTTTAAGGTCACTTCGGCAGGCTCAGTGACCATTTCAAGCAAATGTCACTTTAAAAGCGAAAGACCTTTTATAATATTACCACAAATATATATTTAAAACCCCCCTCCTTGCCAAGGAGGGGGCAGGGGGTGGTTTGTTATTCCTTGTAGTTAAGTATCTTGACACTACTGAATCGTTTCAGTTAGTATAGAGAAAATTATAAAGAGGTGTCAATGTCTCAATTTAACCGACATAAAATTCATACTTTTCCATTATCGGAAAGGAAACATAAACTTGAGTTTGCCAGCATTGCTGTATCACCTGATGGTATAAATTTTGCGTCAACGCTGGAAGTGGAGAAACAGATTGTACAGGCAGTTGAGCATATCCGCGCCGCGCGTATTGCCGGCAAACCGGTGATGTTAACATATGGCGCGCATCTGATTAAAAACGGTATGGCACCGGTAATAATCCGCTTGTTGGAAGAAGGATATGTAACCCATGTTGCTACTAATGGTGCCGGTTCTATCCATGACTGGGAGTTCGCGTATTTCGGCAAAAGCACCGAGGATGTCCGTGCCAATGTGGCAGAAGGTAAATTCGGCATTTGGGAAGAGACCGGGAAGTTTATAAACCTTGCGGTTGCCGTAGGTGGCACCCATGGGTTGGGGTATGGCGCGTCAATAGGCAGGATGATTGCTGAAGACGGGTTGATGATTCCGACAGTTGATGAATTGCGGGCGTCAATAGCAAACGCGACAGATGAAAAGATTGGCGCATTTGCCGATTTGTTATATATGGTCACCACATTTAATATACCTGCCGGTTTTATGGAAATCAGGCATTTAAATAAAAGCAATGCTGTGCAATACGCGGCGTATAAACTGGGAATCCCATTCACCGTGCATCCCGGCATAGGTTATGACATAATTTACACCCACCCAATGAATTGTGGTGGTGCCATTGGCCGTGGTTCGGTTTGGGATTTTTTAACATATACCGACACTATTTCCAAATTACAGGATGGCGTTCACCTGTCTGTAGGGTCGGCAATAATGGCGCCTATGATATTTGAAAAAGCTTTATCAATGGCGAAAAATGTTGCAATGCAAACCGGTGAAAAATTGGACAATTATTATCTGGTTATCAACGATATTCAGGATGGTGGTGGTTGGAATTGGAATAATGGCGAACCACCAATGGATAACCCGGCATATTACCTGCGTTTCTGTAAATCATTTTATCGCATGGGTGGCGAATTAGATTATATCTGTCTGGATAACCGCGCGTTTTTGTTGGGGTTATATGATGGATTGCGAAAAGGTTGATGATTGAATTAAATATTTCTGGGTATATTCAAATATGATTTTACGAAGTTTTATCCTGTAAAATCATTATCGAGGAGATATTTATAATGAAGATTAACCTGCAGAAACAGTTGGTGACTTTGACTCCGGATACCCCGGAAGAACGTGTAATGCTTCAGGCAGTCTGGAGATTACTGGTTGATTGCAACGGTGTAGCCCGAACATTAACGCCAATTGGTGAGTTTGTTTCAACAAAGCATCATCCTGCTCAATTTGTGATAGAAGGTGAAGACGCCGACAAACTTCCGGAAGTGCCGAATGTGGTAGTCGACTTTGATTGTAAAGTATACTGCGATATCTGCAACAGAATCCAGGACGTAAAGAAAGGCGATTCAATACCACCATGTTGTGGCAAATTAATGGAGTTTATGGATTAATAGATCTTTTTATACAAACCACCCCCTGCCCCCTTCTTGCCAAGGAGGGGAGTTATCTGAGATATAATGTTAGTAATAATAATCAAAACCTTCATTTAAAGTTCCCCTCCTTGGCAAGGAGGGGTGGCCGAAGGTCGGGGTGGTTTTCGCCTACCACAAACCTGCACATTTAAAAATAGTTTTTGCAAAACATTTTCAATTTACAATTTACAATTTTTAATTTACAACTAAACTCCCCCCTTATAAATTCCGGCAATTTATGCTATTTTTATAGAGTAGTTAATTTTGCTGGCAGGTATATTTACAATTCAGCAGAAATTTAAACTAAAAGTTCATTAAGGAGATAAAAATGTCCATCATCCAGAACAGTCCTGTAGTAAATATTGCATTGGTTGGCGTTAGCCGCGATTGCTTTCCCGCGTCTTTAACCCGCACACGGTTAACTAAATTAACCGAAGAATGCCACGCGAAAAAGATTAATTGTTTTGCAGTAAATACAATTATTGAAAATGAAAAAGATGCTTTAAAAGCTCTTGAAGATGCTAAGTCACGTGGCGCGAATGCCGCGGTTATATTTCTTGGCAACTTTGGTCCGGAAGGTCCGTTGACGATATTCGCACAGCGATTTGATGGCCCGGTTATGATTTGTGCTGCCGCAGAAGAGACAAAAACTAACCTGATTAACGGTCGTGGTGATGCTTATTGCGGTATGCTGAATGCGTCATATAACTTAGGCCTGCGCAATATTAATGCACACATTCCACAGATGCCGGTTGGTTTACCCGGTGAATTAGCAGAAAAAATCGCTGATTTCGCAATATCTGCCAGAGTGGTAATTGGCGTTAAGAGTCTCAAAATATTTGCGTTCGGTCCGCGACCACATGATTTCTTTGCCTGTAACGCGCCTATCAAACCATTATACGACCTGGGCGTTGAAGTAATGGAAAACAGTGAGTTGGATTTATTTGTTTTATACAAAGAAACTGACCCGAAAGACCCGGAAATTGCGGATATTGTTGAAGATATGAAGAAAGAGTTGGGTGAAGGTAATTATTACCCCGACTTATTACCA
>CAZNLA010000413.1:0-5041 GCA_964573385.1 uncultured bacterium | reverse complement strand
CCAACCATTTGCCGGTGTAGTAAGTTCTAACAATATACCATCGCCACGACTAATCTGAATGACTACATCACCTTCTGTTTTAGTGATATTGAATGCCATATCCCCGGTTCCGGCAACTTCTTTCATCTCGTCGAAAAACGGGTTTTGACAATCTGCGGCAAGACGTTCACCGGCACGTTGATTCTTTACCGGTGCGGGACCTGATGGGTCAATATTTGCTAATGAAATAATAGTGTTAATTCCACCACCCTGAATGCCAACTACCCCAAGTGCAGGTTCTGGCAAAGCCAGTGGCCATGTCGCTGAAAACTTGCTGACACCCGGCATAGAATTACCAGTAGGACGCCACTCACGGAAGTGCCTTTCGATAAGTAATCCACCTTTCGAGGTAAATGAAATGCTTCTATGAAAGACATGTTCGCCAAAAGAGTTAAGCCATTCCACCGGGCCAATAATTGTACTGGTATCCAGTATCTCTGATGACCCTTTCACTACCGACCACACCTTTGTCCGACCCGGTATTTTATCCGCATATCCGGCCTGGGTTTCATCAATCGCAAAAATCTCTTTCCCGGTTGGCTTGTGAATAAGGCTAACAATCCGTCCGTTAAGATTCGGCACTACTGTTGCTACCAGATCTTTACTGCTGACACGTTCAACCGGACCACCATAATTCTGCACTAGCCAGGTTCTTCTTATTTCCACCGGGTGAAACAGTCGTGGACGTTCAACATTGCTTGCCAACCGCTCAATTCGCGCGGGTGCATTGGTATCGTTGCCATGTACCATCCAGTCTTTTCCGGTCCCCTTTGCTGTCACCACTTGAAAAGGTTTGCTGGCAGCAGATGATAAATATAATTGATCAACACAAGCGGCTTTTGCACTGGTAACATGTTTTAGATAAATTGAATCTTTTTCTGTTGAAGCCGCTTTAATAGCCATATCCATCTGCTTATCCATGTTATCAAGAGTCTCAGGAATAAAAATCTTATCTAACAGAATTGGTGCCCAACTTGACCATCGCACAGTGGGACAACCATATTTTCTTACTTTGCGAATATCATCAACATATTTCAGGTAATCCCACATAATAGGTGCTGCTTTTTCGCCATAATATCCTTTAAGAAAATCCTTCACAACTACTTCTACATCCTGATCCGGATTCCACATCAGGGAGAACCACACATATTCCGTCAACTCACCCCAACTTGCCTTACCAGCAACCTGAGCGCCTGTTACCCCGGATGTGTGCCAAAACTTAATATCTTTGGCATGGGCAAACAAATTAGGCCATTCAGAATATTCGCTGTTTCCCTGGTCGACACCGTCCCAGTGATAAATTGTTACGCCGGATGCAATTTTGCACCAATCTGTGATAGATTTTTCATAATATTTATTCGCTGGTGTGCCCTGTATTTCGTTTAATTGGTCACCTGCCTGATTTTGTGATAATGAACTGGATACTATATTTATCCAAAGATTTTTGTTTAACTTTAAAGTTTTCGGTGCCGTCAATGTATTAAAATAAGAGTAGGTAATTACATGAAGATTTGGATATATCTTATTTGCTTCTTCAAGGGCTGCATTCAATAACATAACTGTAGGCGCGGCCTCTGTCCCTTCTTTCTGTACCAAAGCACGACAGTTGGGACACTGACAAGGGGTAAAACCGTCACCCTGAGCGATTCTCAGGAAACGTTTTTCTGGTTTATCATCGGGATTACCACACCATTCTTTTGGATTACCATACTTGGTAATCATATTTTTAGCCAATTCTACAGCCAGTTCTTTATTTGTGCCGCAAACACCCATCCCCCAGTCCTTCTCGCGCTTACCTTCTTTGTTGAGAGCAAACCATTCAGGATGTATTTTATAGTTCTTATCAGCATCAATCCATACGTAAAGTGAATGGTCACTACTCAAATTATCTAACGGTATACCACCACATCTGATTTTATAAAGCCAATTTAAATCTGCCAATGGATTATAAACATAACCACGTATCTGAAAACCTGGTTTTTGGCTGTCATCTATATTCGCAATGGTCAACGCGGCATTTTGCGGAACAACTTCATATTCCGGTGTGTAAAATCTTACCCCTAAATGGTCGGTTAAAAAACCGTATACCCCATAAAGCAACCCACGTTCTGAAGGGGAAGTTATAGATAATATTTGTTTATCAGTCTTAATTCTATAACCCTGATTAATGGTATCATTGTCATCTGCTACTGTAGTCTCAAGGATAATACTGGCCTGTTCACCTTCAATTTTATTTAATATCGGTATTTCAACCCCTGTTATCTTCTTAAGATATTTTTGTAATTCTTCCGCAGGTTTCTTGTGCCCGTTGGAGATAATAACGCATTGCGCCTTACCATCTGCCGCCACCGGTAACGCCGCCTGTAATACTATAGGTGATCCCAACAACGCGATACCAATAGTTAACAATAATGCCAACTTTGCCAGAAAATTGAAACCAATAATCTTTTTTAACATGCCCTTTTCTCCTTTATAGATACCGGGTTGTGCCTGAATGTTTAGACACAACTTAAGTTAATTCCGCTAATGACTAACGTGGGTTTTACCCACAACCCAATATTTACTATTCACCGCGAGAGAACGCATAAAACACAAAGGAACTTTTACTATTACCTTCTTTTGCGTTTCTCGAGTTCTTTCGTGGTGAATATCAGGTTATTACATTAATTAAAAAAATACTTGTTTTTTATCAATATTTTTGTGAGTTAAGGTAATAATGCCCATGCCTGAAAACTCATCCCATATATCCGGGTTAGTGTTATTTCCCAACGATTGTACTAACATCCATCCAATACATACCGCGAAAACCTTCATGAATAGAATCAAATGATATCGCGTTACCGGAACGACTCCAACGCGGGTGCAGATCACAGCGAATATCATCTGTAATTAACGGCGATGACCAGAATGCACCCAGAGTTATGCCGCGTCGATCTTCCAGATTATACAGATACAAATAACGGTAATTATCGATAGGATAACTGTCATAAAGTAGCCAACGACGATCCGGAGAATAACTGCAATGCCCATCAAGTTTAAAATATGATGTATCAATAGCAGTGGCAATTTGTGTCTTATCTGTCAGCAGATTCAATTCCATAGCACCACTGGAGTGATTATATATCAACAGATGTTCAGTATCACGCCAGTGATAATGCGAGGCATGCTGATAATCGGTAAGCGGATATAATTGCCCGGCCATGTCTGCAGTGATTAATGCCGTATTCCAACAACCATAAGTAGCATCCGGGAAATTGCGTACCAGCATAATAATGCGTTCGCCACTTGTGTTGAAGGTTAAATGATTTATGCATAATTTTTGTCCAATCATCACCCCGGGATACAACTCCGCTATATCCGCAATTGAGATAATCAGTTTACTGTCACCTGTCGATAAATCAATCAGATACACACCATCATCCTTTGGCGCGTTAACATCCGCAAACGGGTCCGGCATATTAACATAACCGTAACCGGGTCGAAAATCAAACATGCGACTAAAATTAACACTTACCGCATATGTACCTGCAGGATTAACATTGGTAACCGGACGCGAAAGCAAACGTTCAGCACCACTGTTTATGTTATGAATAACACCCACAAACCTGTCATCAATATATCTGTTAAAAATCACCTCGCTGTCCGGTGCCTGCGGATGCCATTGCAACATTGTGCCTTGCTGAAAATTCCAGGTATTCGTTTCTGCAAAAGGGATAAACTCCCGGTCAGACAGTCGAATGTAACCCAACTTTGCGATGTCATTCGCCGTTGGCAGACGATCCCAAAACTCCACTTGCTGACACAGGTGGCGGGTTTCGCTGGCATTCCACGCCGGAATATCATAATATCCGAAAAAGTAATGCCCATTCCCGGGTGTCAGACGTTCAAAGGGTAACAGCAAATCAATAACAGGCAACATAAAAACCCCTTTATATATTGCGCGAAAACAACGATGATTTTATCAATAGTTAATTAAAATATCAGGCAGGATATTGAAAAAATTTTTAATTTTTCGGATATGGTCACTTCGCCAGACTAAGTGACCATAAACAAAATCTATCTTCGCAATCGATTACGTAAATAGTTTAGCACGCGCTATTTGAGTTGTCAATGGCATTAATAATTATTTTAACATTTATTTCGCCGGATATCAGCAAAACATGGTCACTTCTATCAGTCTCAGCAACTGCTAAAAGTGACCTTAAACGAAAGTGCTGTTATTAAAGTGCCCGTAAAAACTTCACCGATTCGGATATGTCAGCAAGTGGGTCTTCACCCATTTCACGTTCAATGGTAAAGACACCGTCGTATCCGCCATCTTTCAGCCATTTTATATAGTCAGGCCATGGTACATCACCATTACCCAATGCCATTTCACATTCACCTCGTGCTTTTGAATTAACAACATTCAGACCATCCTTTGCATGGGTATGTATAATATATGGCAAAAGTGCTTTAACCGCCTCTTCCAAATCATAACCTGCCATCACCAGATTAGCCGGGTCAAGATTAACGCAAATGCTCTTATTCTCCAGCGAACTTAACAACGCTAACAACACCGGACCGCTTTCTGGGCCTGTTTCCACGGCCATTCGCACGCCAATATTTTCCGCGTAATTGCCAATTTGGTTTAATGCCCCTCGCAGAATATCCCAAACTTCATTCGGCATTTCCGGCACCACCCCAATATGTGTAGTAATGATATTTGCCCCAAGATTAACCGCCAAATCAAGTTGTTTAAATGTTTTGGGAATCATTTCAATATTCTTTTCAGCATTGGTAAATCCACTACCGAAATCCGCACAGGTTGCCGATAATTTCATACCTAAACCCTCGTAATATTTACGGAATTCAGTATACGCGTTACCACTGGATTCTCCCTGCGCAAAATCATTGTTTAACGCGTCTTCAAAGTTTGTGGTATAGATTTGAAAATATTCAACACCCATACCATGCACTATTTTCAACCCTTCGCGAATAGGAACCCGCAAACTGTCGGCAA
>CAZNLA010000412.1:0-5077 GCA_964573385.1 uncultured bacterium | reverse complement strand
ATTGATAAGAGAATTTCAGCGTTTGACTGGAGAAACAATTATAACAAGATTGCTTCGCTTTCGTATTGAAAAGGTTTGCATGCTTCTACAAGATACTGATATGCCATTATTAGAGATCGGCATTCGCGTTGGTATACCCAATATAACATATTTGTGTCGTGTATTTCGTCATGCAATGAATATCACTCCGATAGCATATCGCACACAATATCGTTTGAAAAAATATACTACTGAATAGAGAAAGTAATACATTGCCTGTCATAATAAATCAGGCAATGTATTAAAACCAGAGAATAGATTATATTATGGTAATGGACGCATTACAAATTTACTA
The DNA here is from genome assembly GCA_964573385.1 of uncultured bacterium. GTDB lineage: Bacteria > Armatimonadota > Hebobacteria > CAIYQO01 > CAIYQO01 > JBAXQQ01. Next base: position 4,743 of record CAZNLA010000412.1, on the reverse strand, counting down.
TATAATGCTGTACCTGTACCTGATGCAAAACCTGTTGTTATGCCGAGATAGGCAGTTTTTGGAAAAGATGCAAAGGTATATGTGCCAGTCTGTACCCAAGTTGTTGCATTCACAGAAGTATATCCTGTAAAGATATTTCCATTTCGCACAATGCGGACATATATCGGCGTACCTTGCGTTCCGGCTGGTGTTAAGTGAGCACACCCACCACTTTCACGGCGAGTTGATAAAGGCATATTGCTAGTTGGACCATAATTATACAAATACGAAAAAAATGCATCAGAATTATTAGCATTTGTAGATCGTGCTATCAAACCGGCTTTTATTGTACCTGTATTAAATGTAAATGAATCTAATTTAATTGCTGCATCAAAATTACCTGTAAAGCTAATATTTGATTCACGGGTATTATCTGACGCACCCCACATCATATCACCACCACTTGTAGAAGTAACTGTTAATTGTCCTCCTCCTTTGCGTTCAGATGAATTTGAGGCTAAACCAAAATTTGTACTTGTCCAGGGTATTGTTCCCTGACTCATAAAAGTATCCGATTTTCCACCATCAAGATCTGTTGAGGTAAGAGCACTGTCAAGTAAAGCTTCTAAGTAATCAGTATTTACTTTATTTACCATTTCAACATGACCATCAAGAAAACTTGCGATAATAATTTTACTATGGCGGTTTATATCAAGTATAGTTCCTATTTGGGCAGGATCAATAAATCCTTTATATGGTCCTGATGAAAATTTTACACTACTTGATATTGTGTTCATTAATCCATCAGCAGTGACCAATATTCCACTCGGATTTGGATATTCGCCAATAGATGCACCGGATAAATGAGAACCTGCATTATAAAGATAAGCATTTGTGATTTTTTTTCCTGCTGTAGGGCAAATTAATACACCGGGATCAACTTTGATATCCTGCCATACTGTAGTTGACATAGGCATTGTTTCTTCATGATCCTGCGCATACATTTGCATAGCAGCAGCAATTTGCCGTTGGTTAGACTGACAGGTGGTTTGTCGTGCTTTCTCACGCGCTCTGGCAAAGACTGGAAATAGAATTGCGGCGAGAATAGCAATAATGGCTATCACTACCAGCAGTTCAATAAGGGTAAACCCTTGTTTACGAATTAACATTGTCTGTATCTCCTTCATTAAATGTTTACAGAATTATGTCTGTAATTTCGTTAATTATATCATCATTCAATAATGAACCCAGACAATTTATAGTACAAAATGGTCATATTAATAGTACTATAACGCAAGAAATGTAAAAGTCAAATAATATCATAATTTTCTCTTTGACAAAGAAATAAGTTTAAAATGGTCGCATCAAGATGCTCAGTGACCGGTCACTGAGACTATCGAAGCGACAGGTAGCTAAAGTTATCACTTTATTATCAGCCATCTATTAATTTTATTAAATGGCTTATTTTTTATTTATATTCCGTGCATTTATTATTGAAATATATAGTTATAGATGATACAATTTTGTATACCGGTATACACTTGTAATTAATACACCGCCTATTCATTAATCAGAAATAATATCATAAGGGGATAAACCATGTATAAATCAGCTCTAATCACAATCTTAATTGCCATTATCGGCATATTGTTGTTATCGTCATCAATCTCCATAGCGCAGAATGCAAATGGCTGGTGCCGACACAAGCAAATGTATGTGGTACCGGCACCTGCAAAAGTGACGATAGACGGTAAACTTGATGAATGGGATATGTCCGGGGCAATTGAAGTATATGTAATGCCGGAAACCCGGGAGCGTCAGAATGGTCGTTTTGCCGTGATGTATGATGCTGACGCGCTATATATTGGCGCCATAGTTCGTGACCCAACCCCACTTAATAACAGTAATAACCCGGAAACCGATGGTGATAAAGGTTGGGATGGCGACGCAGTACAATTCCGGTTTGGACTGGACCCGTCTGACAAATACCCGTTATCTGACTCAACATGGAGCAAAGAACATAATAACAATATCACCCATTTAACTATCTGGAATTATACCGAACGTCAGGAAGCAAACATGGTAATCCAGAAAGGTATGAATTATCAGCCAATACCCGGGTCAGAAAAATACGGGATAATATCACGTGATAAGTTCCAGGCGAAATATGTGATGGCAGATGATAAAAAAGGCTATAGTTTTGAATACCGGTTACCATGGAATACATTAGGGGCAAAACAACCATTAAAAGGTGGTGATTCTGTTGCTGCTGCTATGCAGTTGTTATGGGGTCGCACCGGGAACGAACATATCGGCATTAACGGCGTAACATATGACCTGCAATTACCCGGTGGTTTTGCTTATCAAAACTCATCAGTTTGGGGTAAAATTCTATTTTCTAAAGAAGGCAACCTTCCCAAAGAATTAACCCAGGCAGGATTGCCACCGGAAAAACCACTGCCATTAAAATTTTCATATGACTTGTCAGAAAGCAGTGAGGTTACACTTCAATTATTTAATGATAAAAACGAAATAGTCAAAGTGCTTACGGGTGAATCCGCCAGAGTTGCCGGAAAAAATGTTGATTTGTGGGATGGTTTGGATACCATGGGACATCCATTACCCGCGGGAAATTATAAGTGGAAAGGACTGTATCACCAACCAATTACCACCCGACATATCTTATCTGTAAATAATTCCGGACAACCAGCATGGAAAACAGACAGCAATACCGGCGGTTGGGGTGGCGACCATGGCACCCCAAGTGGTATTTGCACTGCCGGTGATGAATTAATTTTATCATGGAATGGTGCGGAAGCAGGATGGGGATTAATACGAGTTGATACAGACGGCAAAAAAAAGTGCGGAAGGCTATACACGGCAATCTGGATGGTTAGCGATGGAAATCGGGTATTTTTAACCACTGATGATGATAATTCCGGTTTCACCACTGAATCAAATGGAATAGAAGTGGTAGATAAAAAAGATTTCCGTCCATTACTTTTTGGAAATGGCTTAAAAAACCTTCCTGCCCCTGCGGGGGGAACCGCCACTGATGATATTATCAGTGGATTAGCATATAGCGGTGGAAAAATATTCGCGTCTTACAGAAAACGCAACATAATAGTCAATTATGACGCAGCAACCGGTAATATTAAAGATATTATCAATATACCCACACCAACCGCGTTGACCACCAGGAAAGATGGAAAATTGTTGGTACTAAGCGAAGATAAACTTGTATTATTGGACAATGGTAAATTCGCACTGTTAACTGATAAAAAAATGGATAAACCAAAGGGGTTGGCAATTGATTCGACCGGCAATATTTATGTTTCAAACCAGGGAAACCTGCAGAATATATCTGTCTTTTCCGCGGATGGCAATTATCTGCGCAGTATCGGCAAAGAAGGTGGCAGACCACTAATTGGTAACTATGACGCAACCGGGATGTTATGTCCGACATCTGTGGCAATTGATACGAAAGGACGATTGTGGGTAATGGAAACAATTGACGCGCCAAAACGCGTTAGTGTATGGAATATTAATGACGGTAAATTAGAAAAAGAGTTCTTTGGTGGCGCGCATTACTCATCACATATCTGGATGGATGCGGAACATCCGGATGAGATTTATTGCGACAACGTATTATGGAAAGTTGATTTGAATAAAAAAACATGGGAACCTAAAAGCACAACATGGCGTGGTAAAGACCCGAACTCACCCGGATTGTATGGTACCCACTCCAATGGTTTCAAAATGTTTACCGCGAAAAACGGACATCAGTATGGTTGGGGTGTTGATGAACATTTAGGAACTATTCTGGCCATTCGTGAAGGAAATATCATGAAACCGCTGTTGTCATTTTTCTGGACGTATTCAGTAAAGAAATTTATAGGCTATCCTATTACATCGGATACAAAAAAATATCCTGACTGGGGTACATATATATGGGTTGACAAAAATGACGACCAGATTATGCAGGCAGATGAAATCACCCCGGCACCGGTGAAGCAATATTTCCGCGGTTTTTCCTGTGTTGATACAGACCTGAACATTTGGCACGCATCCGGGGCATTAAACCGTCCGTTACGCATCTTACCGGACGGACGACCGGAATACGATTTCACTAAACCGGAGATATTGCCGGTGGGTCCGGGTTACGTTAATAATGATGGTAATCTTTATACTTTGGGTGCCGTTGCCGCCGATAAAATAGGGTACGGCAAATGGTCGGTGGATGGCAAAATGCTATGGGGTCTGAAAGGTTATTCAAACTGGCCGGAAGCTATAAGTTTTCCTGCCCAGCAACCGGGTAAATTATGGGGTCCTACTGCTATCCTCGGTGAGGCAGGAGATTTTACCGGTTTCAACACATATTTCGGCGTGGCGCATCTTTATACTACCGACGGCCTGTTTATTTCCAGAATATTGAAAGATGTCAGGACTGTAACAGAACTTGATTCAAATATAATATCCTGTGAAAACATGAATGGATGCCTGGTTAAACCTAAAGGTATGGATAGATATTTCTTCCTGGGTGGTGACCAGGATGGACGGGTATTTGAAGTGCTGGGACTGGAGACTGTAAAAAGACTTAAAGGTGGCGATTATATTATCACCGAAGAAGATACAAAAAATGTTGCTGCGGCATATGCGGAATATAACGCAAAGATATCACAGGCACAAAAACTATTTATTGTTAACGGAAAAAAAGCGTTGTCAACAGCAAAACCAGTGGGGAAAACTATCGACACAAAACGA
>CAZNLA010000411.1:0-5082 GCA_964573385.1 uncultured bacterium | reverse complement strand
ACCCAAAAGCCCCACCCCAACCCCTCCCCGGGGAGAGGGGCTTTTTTGTTTGGGGGAACGTTGAAGATTGAACTTCCAACGTTGAATTTTGAATTATTTAATGGCGGCAGATTGTGGTTTTGTTTTTTTATCGGTAAATAATATTCTGAATCATACTGCAACTGTTTTTTTAATAATAGCGTATAAAAGTTAATTGGCATCTATTTTACAGATGACCTGAAAATTATGGGAGAGATGAAAAATGCGTATTTCAAAGAAACAATTATTTGGAGTGGCTTTATTGGCTGGATTAACATTAATGTCAGTACACTCTGCTTTTGCACAAGATGCACCACCTGCAGGTGGGCAAAGAGAACCGGCACCCAAAAAGATTACTATGGAAGACTATTTCACCAAATTAGACACAAATGCTGATGGAAAGCTTGTAGACGGTGAAATTAAGCCCGGACAATTAAAAGAATGGGATGCTAACGCAGATGGCGGAGTAACCTTAGAAGAGTTTAAAGCCGCTATGGCCAAAAAAAATCAGCCAAAACCAAGACCAACAGCAGAAGATAAATTTAAAGAGATGGACAAAAATGCTGATGGCAAAATTACTAAAGACGAAATGCCAAGAGCAGAAATGTTTGCAGCAATTGACACCAATAAAGATGATGCTATCACCCTGGATGAATTGAAAGCTTATATGGCTAAAGCAGAACAGCCAAAACCTAAAGTAACAGCAGAAGACAAGTTTAAAGAAATGGATAAAAATGCTGATGGCAAAATTACGAAAGACGAAATGCCAAGAGCGGAAATGTTTGCAGCAATTGACACAAATAAAGATGATGCTATTACCCTGGATGAATTGAAAGCTTATATGCAAAAAGCAGAACAACCCAGAACAGCACCAAATCCGGAAGAAAGATTCAAGAAGATGGATAAAAATGCTGACGGAAAAATTACCGCAGACGAATTTCCTAACAAAGAAACTTTCGACAGAATTGATGCAGACAAAGATGGCGCAGTAACCCTGGAAGAAATGAAAGCATTCATGGCCAAAGACCAACCACGTGAAAAGCCAAAAGACCAGCCTAAAGATCAACCGAAAGAACAGCCAAGAGAAGTGAAAAACTAATAATTTCGGGAATAGTTAATGTATATTTTAGCCCTTTTCTGTGAGGAAAGGGGCTTTTTTGTTAGGGGAACGTTGAATGTTGAATGTCCAATATTTAATGTTGAATTATTTAAATTGGATGTGAAAATATTCAACATTGGGAGTTAAACGTTCGATGTTCGATGTTCATTTTATAGCCCCACCCCAACCTCTCCCCGGGGAGAGGGGCTTTTTTTGGGGAGGGAACATTGAACGTCCAATGTTGAATGTTGAATTATTTTATGATGGTAGATTGGGAGATTCTATTAATAGACACAGTTCAACCCAAAAGCCCCACCCCAACCCCTCCCCGGGGAGAGGGGCTTTTTTTTGTTTGGGGGAACGTTGAACATTGAACGTCGAATGTTGAAGGTTGAATTATTTTATGGTGGCAGATTGGGAGATGATGTTCTTTTTTTATCACAAGCAATTCTGTGTTTGTACCAAACTCTGTGTAGCTTGTGGTTAAACCAAAGGAAATAGTTGATTGTTGACTGGCTAATATTTATATGCTCTAATCATTTCCTGCGCTACCGGTGCGGCAACTGTACCACCATGCCCGCCATTCTCTATGATAACCGCAACTGCAATTCGCGGGTTATCGTAAGGGGCATATCCGGCAAACCATGCGTGATCATCACCTCTGTTTTGCGCGGTTCCTGTTTTACCGGCAATTTTAAGGGTGGCGTCCATTGATTTTCCGGTGCCTGTTGATGTTACCTGGCGTAAACCAGTGGCGATAATTTGTATTGTCCGGTTTGACAAGCCAATATCTGTCGGTTGTGATGGAGTTTCGGGATAGTTACCAATGCTTTTTACGATATATGGGGTGACTAATTTACCACCGTTTGCTACTGCTGCCACCACCCTTACAGATTGCAGTGGAGTAACCGTTAATACAGATTGTCCGATACCCATTTGTAATGTATTTCCCAATGGCCACCGTCGTCTTTCCCGCGCAGTCATATTTTCAAAAGTCGGTATCATACCTTTACTTGTGGGCATAATATTTTTTAAATCAATATCTTCACCCAAACCAAATTTTCGCGCCATATTAGTAAGACTTTTCCCCTGAACTTTTTCCGCCAGGTGCATAAAATAGACATTACAGGATTCCGCGATTGCCTGGTTAAGGTTTAACAAACCATGTCCTTCATGTTTCCAGCAATGTATTCCGTAATATTGACCATCGCAGTAATATGAAGTTGCCGGATTAACCTTATTATTTTCCAGTGCTACTGCCGCGGTAATAATTTTAAAAACAGACCCCGGGGGATACAAACCGGCAGTTGCCCTGTTTAATTGTGCGCCGGACTTTGTCATCCAGCGATAATATTCAGGAGATATCCGTTTGGACATGACATTTAAATCGTATGCCGGAGAACTTGCCAATGCCAATATTTCGCCAGTTTGCGGGTTAATTGCAACTGCTGCCCCACGTTTACCCTTTAATCCTATCTCTGCTGCTTTTTGAACATTGCCATCCAGGGTAAGGGTAAGGGTTTCACCTTCCGTAGGAGAAATGGCTTTATATTCTTCTAATGGCCGGCCCAAGGCGTCTACAACTACTTCATCACGGCCATCCTGTCCGCGTAATTTTTCCTCATATTCCGCCTCAACACCAGATTTTCCGATACGGTCTTTAAGGTGATAACCTTTATCACGACGTTCCGCCAACTCTTCTGCGTTTATTTCCCGAAGAAAACCTAATAAATGTGCTGCAGTTGCCCCACCAGTATATCGGCGTACCGGTTCCAACCGTATATAAACTCCCGGCAGATATGGCATTTCTTCTTCTAATCTGGTAACTTCATCAATTGTTAAATCATTTTTCAAACGTACCGGTTGATAATTTGGATTTTTTATATAATCTGCTAATTCTGACAATGCAGTGTTTTCATCGGGGAATATCCCTATTTTTGTTAAATTGCTAATTAGTGCATGCCATTCTTTTTTATCTTTGCTGCGTGGAACCTGCCCACTTACCAACCATACTGCCCGTGACTGAATATTGTAAGCTAAAGGTTTATTATTGCGGTCATATATTATCCCGCGTGGTGCCGGCATACTAACCCAGCGATAATAATTCCTTTCACTATCCCGACGCAGTTCGCCTCCCTGAATTAATTGTAACCATCCTAATCGCAATATAAATACTGCGAGAAAAAATAAAAGAATTATTCTTATCCACCCAATACGGTTGAATATCATCGTTTAACACACACTACCGTTGCTACAGCATCTGCCGCGATGGTACCATCGGGCAATATCGCTTTACCTGTCGTTTCATATATTTTGCCTTCGCGACGGACATTTAATATCCTGGCAGAAAATTTTATCGGAATACCAGTTTCAATTGGCTTACGATAATTCACCTCTATCTTTGCGGTGGCAGCAGGACCTGCTTTTTCCCATACCAGACGTGCCATAACTTCATCCAGTAATGTCGCCGTTAACCCGCCATGTACAATGCCCATATAACCCTGGTGTTCGCGTTTAAATACCACCGTTGTGTTATACCCATCTTCGTCTTCAAAAAACTCCTGGCAAAATCCGATAGGGTTATCCGCACCGCATACAAAGCACCATTTATCAGCGCTAAAATCTGTCATTTTCTACTCCATTTGCCTTCGCAGGATATCAATTATTTTAACATCACCCATCATTATCAACACCATTCCTGCCTGTAAAACAGTAGATGATGCCGGGTTATACACCCATTTTTCATTCACCCTTATTGCCATTAAGCCGGCACCTTCAACATTGGTTAACCCGCTTTCGGCAATAGATATTCCATTTTTTTTCGAGCTTTCACTAAGGGTAATTTCTGAAACCCGAATATTCTTATCAGTATCACGCAACATGACATCCAGAAAGGAAACAACAGCAGGTCGCATTAACTCTGACGCCATTCGCAACCCGCCAATGCGATTAGGACTTACCACCCCATCCGCGCCTGCCTGGCGCAGTTTCTGATCGCTCTCTTCCTCTACAGTGCGGCTTATTACCCTTAATTTACTGTTTAATCGCTTGGCTGTAAATGTAACCAACAGGTTTTCCGCGTCTGAATGCAGGGTGGTAATTAAACCACTGGCATTAAGAATTCCAGCAGAAATTAAAACCTGATCACGGGTAGCATCACCGCAAACCACCAACATTCCGGATTTTTCCAGATTTTCCGCGCGATCCAAATCTTTTTCAACAACTACAAAATCGTAACCACATTTCTGTAATTCCTCAACAGCAAAACGTCCGGTATAATCAGCACCGCATATTATAAAATGGTTAGATAATAGTTCGATTTTTTTCATTATTTTTCTTTTCCTTAAAATAATATTTAATTCACCTTCTACAATAAACGCGGTGATGGTAGATATTGCATAAATTAACACACTGCAACCAGCAAAAATAAGAAATATGGTAAAAATTCTGCCAGGTTCTGTTAATGGATGCGTTTCGCCATACCCGACGGAGGCAATGGTGATTACAGTCATGTAAAGCGCGTCCATGGTGGACCATTCGCCACCACCCAATATCCTATACCCAACAGTACCAATGAATACTACTGCCAGCAAGGCTATCATCACATATAGTAATTTTTTACCTATCATAACTTTTTAAATCTGGTATATTTACTGAATTATTAACCGGGCAATTCTGTAGAATCTTCTTTCAATAACAGTCACTTTGACAGACTCAGCGACCGATTGATAATCTTTTCCAAACGAAAATTTTAAAGATATTTCTCTATTATTCACTTTCTTCTTTCACGGTAACATCCTGTACTTCATCAGTAATACTTTCCTCTACTTCTGAAGGATCGGGTTCTATCTCATCAACAATTTTCACTGTTTTATCACGGAAGCGATAACACAAAACTAAATCAAAGCTGACCATTAACAGGTTGGCGATGTAAACAAATATAACAATATCCAGACTGTTAAGAT
>CAZNLA010000410.1:0-5084 GCA_964573385.1 uncultured bacterium | reverse complement strand
GTAAACGCTAAACCCGGTAAGACAACAGATGGTCGTCCCGGTGACGCAAGGTTTGTATTTGGCATATTTAAGAATGGATATAAAACAGAACCGGTGGGAATAGGAATGTATCCAACCTGGACAGGTAAAACCACGGCAACGCCACAAATTTATCGTACCGGACAATTGGCGTCATTTGCCCATGTCGGAGCCATAGATGGGGCGGTATATAATTATGTCGTTGATAAAGATGGCAAAGGTTTTGTGCTGGTAACAACCATACCGCACACCGCAATTCCGGCGTTGGAAAAAACATTTGGTAGTGATTTACGCACCATGGTGAACTTTAGCGCGACGTATGGTGGTCATACAAAATTCTGGTGGGCAAATAGTGACCTATCTGCCAGTACCACCACCTATGACGAACCAACTGAAGCCAAATTATATCCCGGATCATGGGCACCGGTATCATTCCTGGGGATTTCAGATGGCATCACCATACGAAACTGGTTAAAATGCGGGCCATTTGGCGGACCCGGTGCGGAAAACTTCCAGTACGACCCTAACCCGCAATCCATGAAAGATGCTGTACAGAAAATGTATAGCACCGCAGTTTATCCACCGGATGACGGCAAGATTGATTTAAAAGCAGTATATTCCGGAGATTTAACTAAAGGATTCTGGGGTAATCCGCAGGTTAAATGGGTGCCAACCACCATTGCTGACCTTGATACCCGTTTTGTAATGGGCGGGGCACAGGTTTATTATGGCGCAACCTGGATTTATTCACCAACCGCGACAGATATCGAATTCGAATTTCAAAGTCATCCGATGACATTTTTGAAATGGACATTGAATGATAAGGTAATAGATGCCGGAAAATATATTACAAAGGTGAATGATAGCCTGTTAACCGTATCAAAAACTGTAACTTTATCTGCCGGTTGGAATAAGGTAATGGTACGAAGTTTCTGCATCGGTTATTCCCCCTGTCGCGCGGGGATTGTTATAAAGGGAACCCCGGATAAATTGTGGCCATTAAAACTATCTGCAACCCCGCAGGTAGAACAACCCAAATAAAAATAGCTGATAATCAAAAAAGGCACTTCAGAATATTCTGTAGTGCCTTTTTTATATCATTTTATTCATTGGTAAATCATTAATTTATAATATATGATTACAATCTTCATTCGTATACTTGATTCAATAATTTAAAAAAGAACGAAAAAAGATTGACATTTGCTATGGAGTGTATTATACTTAATTATCGTAAAGTAAGTAAATATTGATGGTATTTGACAAATACTACCAATAGGAGATCAGATATCATGTTTAATCTTTTTACCCGTTCATTTAGTTCACTTGTTACCTTATTGGTCCTTTGTTTAATAGGTGTATTGTCAACACCTGCTGAAGCCATTTACTTCCAACAACAACCACAGTGGTTGTGGCATGCCAGTATGTATGGTAGCTCATCCTTTGCATATTCCCAAGCGGGAAATCTCATTGCTATTAGAGCTTCAGGTATCGATAGTAATTATGACACTATTGAAATATGTAATGCTAACGACGGTACACTTATACGCACTATACAAGGAGACTCAGAGTTTGCTTTTACCCCCGATGGGCAATTTATTGCAATTGCAAGTAATACTGGTTTTATTAATCTATATCGAATCACTGACGGTATGATAATAAATACTAATATTCCATTTTCAAATTATTATACTTTTAGTTCCAATGGACAGTTTATTGCTATTTCCAGTGGTTTAAATATTCAAATATGGAGAATTAGTGATAGTGTACTTATGCGTACAATCACTACTTCAAATTCTGTTTATTTGAATTTTAGTCCAGATGGTTCAACACTTGCCTCAATAGAAGGTAACTTAATAAAACTGTGGCAAGTTAATGATGGTAATTTATTGAAGGTTTTTTCTGGGAATAGTATGAATAGTACCTCAATAGCTTTTAGTCCAGGTGGACAATCACTTGTATCTACAGATGGCAATTCTATAAAGCTATGGCGAATAAACGATGGAACACTGCAATATATTAAAACAGGACACAATAGTAATGTTAAATTTGTAACATTTAGTTCAGATGGGACAACATTTGTTTCAATAGATAACTATAGTCTTAATATTTGGAAAACTAGCGATGGTACGCTTCTGAAAAAAATAGTATCAGATTTTTATTATACAGTATGTCCATTATTTAGTTCTGATGGCTTAACTGTTACTTCTGTGATTTCTTCCAGCATGACTATTAAAATTGAAAATTGGCGAGTTAGTGATGGAACACTACTAAATATACACTCATTTGATGGAGTAACCACAAATGATGTAGGTTCTGTTGTATTTAGTTCTGATGCAAAGTCAATATTATTAACTGGAGACGGTATTGGTCAACTTAGAGATGGTAACAACGGTACATTGTTACGCTATTTTGATTCATGTTGGGATGGAGCTTTCAGTCCTGATGGATTGATACTTGCTGTAAAAAGTTATAATAAAATTGTCCTTTCGCGAGTTACTGATGGTACAATATTGCGCAACATCACATCTACAGAACCTTACGAAGCTTCTTTGGTAATTAGTCCTGATGGATTTACAATAGCGTCAGTTGAAGGAAACTCTATAAAAATATATCAGGTTAATAACGGAGTACTGATACGTACTATCTCAAACAGTGTAAGGCAAGACTCATTAATTTTCAGTCCAGATGGATCCACCCTTGCTTCTATAGATGTGGACTCCGTAAAACTTTGGCGAGTGAGTGATGGCGCTTTATTAAATACTCTCACAGAGCATTCATTGCCATTTAAATCAATATCTTTTAGTCCAGATGGTCAGACAATAGCGTTAGGCAGTAGAGATAGAACTATTAATATTTGGCGGGTTTCCGATGGCGCAATAGTACATACTATCAGCACTAATGGTTTTGTCACAACTGTTATGTTTAGTCCGGATGGTCAAGCAATTGCATCGGTTATTGCAGGTAAAGTTATGCTTTGGAGAGTAAGCGATGGAATATTACTTGATAGCACTACTGGATTTGTTGGGTCTGTTTCCTCTGTTTCTTTTTCACCTGATGGTAAATCCATAGCTATAGGTGGTTTTCGAGCAATTAGCCTTTTAGGTTTTATTGGCTTACCCACACAACTTGCTTTCCTGCAACAACCGAGTGATACCGTTGTTGGTGCAATTATTACACCACAAGTGAAAGTATCTATTCATGATGATAAGGGTAATATAGTACCGGATGCCACTAATCCAGTAACTATTACTGCTATACCTGCCAATGGTAGTCCAATAATACTGGGAACGATGAATGCAGTAAATGGTGTGGCTATTTTCTCAAACCTAAAATTAAATAGTGCAGGTAGTTATACCTTGAAAGCAACAGTAAACGGGTTACCTGATATAATAAGTAACTCTTTTATGATAATTGATACATTATCTGTGGTTTCATTATCAACTGCTCCATTAAACACCGCAATAATAGGTACTACTGTAACACTCACTGCAATATCAACTGGTGGCGCATCAGTACAATATAAGTTTATGACAGGCACTACTATATTGCGTGATTTCAACAGTAGTAATATATTTGTCTGGAATCCTGCGAATGTACAAACTTATAATGTAACTGTCATTGCACGTGATGTAAATGGTTTTGACCCTAATGCTATTGTTACATCGCCGGTAGTAAATATTATTATAACACCCTTACCATTAACATCTGTTGCTTTAACAACAACACCAGTCAATACAGCGCGAGTAGGATACCAGGTTAACTTAGTTGCAAATGCAACAGGTGGTATAACAGTCCAGTATAAATTTATGGTTGGCACAACAACCCTTCGTGATTTTGCAAATAGTAACAGTTATGTATGGACACCAATAACTGGTGATACTACATATAGTCTGACCGTCATCGCCAGGGATAACAGTGCTACTGACCCCAATGCAGTTGTAATATCACCAGTGGTGAATATTATTGTGAATACCAGACCTGTGGCAACTGCCCAAACTGTTTGGACTAATAAAGGGATTGCTAAAAATATCACGATTGCCAGTACCGAGACCATTGGAAATGTATTAATTTATAAAATAACAATCAAACCGTTACACGGAATAATAACCGGCAAAGTACCAAACGTAACATATACCCCTATTGCTGGTTATGCGGGACCAGATAGTTTCGCATTTATAGTAAATGACGGCAATTTAGACAGTATACCAGCCACAGTAAATATTTTGGTTAATTCTCCGCCAACAGCAGATGCTCAGACGCTGTTTGCTATTATTAATGCAGAAAAAATGATTACCCTTACTGGCACTGATGTTGAAGGTGACGTTCTTAATTATAGTGTGATAACAGATCCTGTTAATGGTATCTTAACAGGAACTGCACCTGACTTAGGATATATACCATTAATTGGGTACAAAGGTGCAGATGTCTTTACTTTTAAGGCAAATGATGGCAAAGCCAACAGTGCTATAGTTTCAGTGAGTATTACAGTATTTGAAGGACTTTCAAAAGTTGAATATACATCATCAACTTCTTCACCGTTAACATCTGGAAACACAGTAATATTTACCGCAGCTCCTACTGGTGGGTCACAGGTGCTGTACAAGTTTATGGACGGAACAAATGTATTACGCGATTTTGATGCTGACAATACATATCTTTGGTTAATTCCAGCAGTTGCGGGTGTGCATACAATTACCGTTGTTGCACGTGATTCAAATGAAACAACTACTTTTAGCTACAGTCAAACATTTACAGTCTTGTTGTCATTAACAGCAGTATCACTGACAACAAATCCTGCTGATGTAGTCCTATTAGGAAATCCAGTGACATTAACCGCCATCGCAACCGGCGGAACCAATCTCATGTATAAGTTTATGTGTGGTGCTATCATATTGCGTGATTTCGATAAAAGTAATACTTATTCATGGATGTCATCAGCTGGTAATTACACTATCACCACTATAGCCCGTGAAACAGGTACGACAACAGAAATAGTATCTAATGCTTTAACCTACAATGTAGTTACTCCTCTCACGGCAGTTACAATGACAACTTCACCGCTTAAT
>CAZNLA010000409.1:0-5113 GCA_964573385.1 uncultured bacterium | reverse complement strand
CAAGTGCATCACGCAGCTTACATTACAGTTGCACGATAAAGAATCGGACCGTGAATCGGGACGAAAGGGGTCAGCAGTGGTCAAATTACATGATGGTCAGGCCAAGATAAAGGTCATAGGTATTGGTGGCGGCGGCAGCAACGCAGTCGACCGCATGATTGAAGCGGGTTTATCAGGTGTTGAGTTTATTGTAGCCAACACTGATATGCAGGCGTTAGCGCGCTCATTAGCCGATAGAAAAATTCAAATCGGTGAGGATGTTACCCGTGGTCTTGGAGCAGGGGGAAACCCTGAAGTAGGTCGTTTAGCAGCCGAAGAAAGCCGTCAGGAACTTAAGAATGTGCTTGATGGCACTGATATGGTATTTATCACCGCCGGAATGGGCGGTGGAACAGGTACTGGTGCCGGGCCGGTTATAGCAGAAATCGCGAAAGAAATGGGTGCATTGACCATTGCGGTCATCACAAAACCTTTCCGCTTTGAAGGTCGCCGCATGAATGCCGCCCTTGAAGGCACCGCTCGCATGAAAGAAAAAGTAGATGCTCTTATCACCATTCCTAATGAACGGTTGATGAATGTAGTACCTAAAAACACCAGCATGCGCGAAGCATTTCAATACGCCGATGAAGTTTTACGCCAGGGCGTAAAGGGCATCAGCGATTTGATTTGTGTATCAGGTTTAATCAACCTTGACTTTGCGGATGTCAGTGCCGTTCTCAGCGGTGCCGGCACAGCATTGATGGGTATTGGCGAGGGACAGGGCGAACGCCGCGCCGCGGAAGCAGCACAGGCAGCCATCAGCAGTCCTTTGTTAGAGACATCAATGGAAGGCGCAAGTCGTATACTTTTCAATATTACCGGTGGCATAGATATGGGAATCAACGAAGTGGACGAAGCGGCAAATATTATCGCTCAGGCTGCTGGTGTTGAAAATGCCAACGTAATATTCGGTTTAGTATTTGACGAATCAATGGGAGACAGAGTACGCATAACCGTTGTAGCTACCGGGTTCGCTGTTGATCCAACAACAGACGCTTTCAGGCTGCCGTCAGGTTCTAACCCTAATTCTGCTCCGTTAACCGGAACAAACAAACCAAATAACGATTTAGACCTGCCGTCTTTCCTGCGCCAATAATTAAATTCATTAATACCCCCTTTTCGTCGCGGTACAGACCAAGGGGGTATTTTCATATCACAGAACTTTCACTGTGGCCCCCTAAACCGCTTCCCCAAAGAAGAGGATTATATATAGGCGGCTTTTGTATTTAATTATAGCTTTTCAAAGATAATCATCCCAGTTTTAATGCCATGCATATTTTATGGTGCGGTATTTATTTGGCTGAATATGATGTATTAAAATATGAACGAAATAGGTAATCATAAATTACAGGATTTTATCATCGTCACCGGGATGAGTGGCGCGGGTAAAACACAAGTTATTCATGTGTTGGAAGACATGGGATTTTATTGTGTTGATAATCTGCCACCCATGTTGTTGCTGCAATTCGCCGATTTATGCGCCCGTACAAATAGCCAGGTTAGCCGCGTCGCCGCCGTTATTGATATTCGCGGTGAAAGATTCACCGAAAATTTTGCCGACCAGGTAAATACCCTTAAACAATATGGTTTTACCCCGCGCTTAATATTTCTGGAATCATCTGAAGAGATTTTGGTAAGACGATTTAAAGAAACCCGTCGCCGCCACCCACTTGCCGGACGGCATCGTTCATTGCTGGAAAGCATACGGTTGGAACGCAAACATCTGGAATCTTTGCGGGAAATTGCGGACAAAGTAATTGATACCAGCGATAATAGCACCCGCGGTTTAAAAGACGAAATTATTTCGCTGATAGATGACGGAAAAACATGCACCGGAATGTTGGTTAATGTATTATCATTTGGCTTTAAATACGGATTACCAACTGATTCTGACCTGGTATTTGATGTACGATTCCTGAAAAACCCACATTATATTCCGGAACTGCGGGAACATACAGGGATTGAAAAAGAAGTCGAAGATTATGTGATGACAGACCCGGATGCCCCGTTATTCCTGGAAAAATTAAAAGATTTCATCGACTTCACTGTACCACGTTACAGTTGCGAAGGGAAGTCATATCTTACAATCGCAATTGGCTGTACCGGTGGACGCCACCGCAGTGTAATGTATGCCCGAAAAATAGCCGAACATATTACATCCAGTGGGTACCGAGTAGTGCTGGAACATCGCGATTGGAAAAAATAAGTTGTAGATAGGCTCTTGCAAAACTTAGCTAACTTGTAGAGAATGCCGTCCCCGGCATTCCTTTTTGAAAGAGAAATTATCTGTTTTGTAATTGCCTTTAACATACTTTCTGTTGCTACATCATGGCATTTAATTAAGGTGAATAATAGATGAAGTTTTTACTGTTTTTGTGTATACTCTTATCCATAA
Source organism: uncultured bacterium (assembly GCA_964573385.1). Taxonomy (GTDB): domain Bacteria; phylum Armatimonadota; class Hebobacteria; order CAIYQO01; family CAIYQO01; genus JBAXQQ01. Next base: position 2,679 of record CAZNLA010000409.1, on the reverse strand, counting down.
TGGTTTCAGCACAAGAAAATACTTTCCCAACGTTAAATTCCGCAGATTATAAAGCATCCGGCGCGCATATTCAACGTACCATGGCATTGCTGCAAAGTTCAACTGCCGAACATAAAAACACCGTCCGCATTTTATTTTATGGGCAATCCATAACAAAACAGGAATGGTGGAAAGATGTTGTATCTGATTTGAAAAATCGTTTTCCCAATGCAAATATAATCGCGGAAAATCGCGCCATTGGCGGTTTCGCCTCAAATTTACTGGTCACAACAACTCCTGCGGACGTCTATTCATTTTATCCTGACCTGGTGATTTTCCATGTCTATGGCGACCATAATAAATATGAAGAGATAATATCCGATATCCGCAAAAATACCACCGCCGAGATAGCATTGCAGACTGACCATTGCGGCAGTGGAGATGACCCGGCAAAAGATGATACCGGATGGCCATTATTTATGAATAAACAACATATACCGGCGATGGCAAAAAAATATAACTGCGCAATTTTTGATGTGCGAACCGGATGGAAAAAATATCTGCTGGACAATAAATTACCACAAACCGATTTGCTGATAGATGGCAGTCACATGAATAAACATGGCAATTATTTAATGGCAGAACTAATAAAACGCGAATTAGTTGTTAATCCGGAAGCGAAAGATGACTATACCGATAATATGGTAAAAGAGATTCCTGCTGTATTTGTCGATGGCAAATGTTCCGTTGATTTTACCGGAAATCGTGCAGAAATAATATTTGATAAAGTTGAGAATCCGGGTGAATTGCTGGTGTTAATAGACAATAATAAACCGTCAGAAATTGCGTCTTGCTACACCTTTTCGCGACCTAACGAAGGACCGGGTGTCGATTGGCCCTGGATTGGCGTGCCGTATCGCATAGATTCCGATGCGTTGCCGGTTGCAGAAAATTGGAAAATCATCATTACCGAAGGCGACGCCGATGAATTTAAATATAAATTATCAGGATCCGTCACCGGTGATGATGGCGAAGGAAACAGCAGAGAAAAGTTTGTATCAACATCTAAACGGGTGGTAATAAATCCACAATTATGGTGGAAAAAAGTCGCAGGCACCCAGGAATCTCCCATAAAACCCGGTTACGAAATTTTGTTTAAATCAATTTTAATGGGTTGTGATAATGTAAAAATCCCGGAAATGCCGGATAATTCAATACAATATTCTGCTTTGCTGGCAACAAATTTAACAAACGGAAAACATACATTGCAGTTGCAGGTTAATAATGGGGTTAACCCTCCTGTTAAAGCAATAAAAATATTTGCACCACAAATGTAATTTGAAACTATTTCGAAATCGCCTAAGTCCAACAAATAATATCATAATAATCCACATTACACGTCATAATTTTAACCTAAGATATGATAATTTTGTATTACAATTATCAAATAAGTTAGTTAAAAGCATTCACATCCAGCACAAGTTTCACTAAGAATACTCCCCCTGTCACTGCGGTGACATCTCCCTCTGGGAGGGAGACATTAATTATGCTCCGTGAGTCTTGTGAATCTATGTGTAACCATTGGAGAAAAATATGACCGGTAAAGAGCGTATGCTGAAAACACTTCGGTTTGAAGAACCGGATAGGCCACCGCATTTTGAAGTGATGTTTGAGTTGGAATATGAAGCATTCGGGTTGCGATTTCCCAAATGGAACGACTGGCATGGTTGCACCGTGGCGGAAAAAGAAAAGCTGATTGGCCGTTGCATGACGATATACGAAAAGATTGTGGAACGGTACGGATGGGATGCGCTGGCGGTATTTTTCCCCTGGAGCGACCCGGATGGGGTACGGGGTGCAAAAGCGACATTTGGCGGTGATATCCTCATCGGCAGCATTGTCGGTGGCACTATCTGGTCTATTGAGGGAATGCAGGACTGGGAAAAATTCGCCGTTGACCTGGTGGATGCCCCGGAAGATATTCATGCAGAGGCCGAACGCAAAACCCTGGTGGCTTTAGATACTTTTAATATTCTTGCGGATGCCGGCGCGGATTTCATCCATGTGGTGAATGACGTCGCCTTTAACGCCGGGCCATTCATTTCCCCACGCCAATTCAGCGAATTCATCACCCCATACCTGCACCGCCAGGTACAACATATAAAGTCGCTGGGGGTTATCCCATTTGTCCATACCGACGGCAATATCATGCCGATTCTTGACGACTACCTGTCACTGGGTGCCACCTGTTTCCAGTCCGTCGACCCAATGGCGGGTATGGACATCGCCGAGGTAAAACGCCAGTGCCACGGCAAAATGGCGCTGATGGGCAACGTTCAGTGCAACCTGTTGCAGGATGGCCCACTGTCAGCAATCCGCGATTCCGCGCTATACTGCCTCAACAACGCCTCGCAAGGCGGTGGCTACATATTCGGCACATCCAACACCATCTTCCCCGGCATGCCGTTGGAGCATTACGAATATATGCTGTCGGTGTATAAAGATTGGTGCGCGGGGCAGGCAACTGAATAAATAGCAGATGATAATATTAAAATACAAATGAGTAGGCACTAAATTACCCAAACATATCATATAATTATCGAATTATGGTAAAATAATCTTGCTAATTAGTGGTATCATGTTTTTTAAAGATTCGGAGTGAAAATGAATAAAATCTTACTATTTTTGATGTTTTTAATA
>CAZNLA010000408.1:0-5137 GCA_964573385.1 uncultured bacterium | reverse complement strand
AGATAGAAACTCTCTATTAACGGAATGCCGGGGACGGCATTCCCTACAATTCAGATAGGTTTTGCAATTGCTTCTAATATCCTTTAATTCTTAAACATTACAGCCAGCAACCATGCATTTAATATTATTACAATGGCTGCAATTACCCATAACAATATCTGTGACCGGGTTGAATTAACATATTTACCCATCACTTGCGGAGATGATGTAAGCATAATTTGCGCGATTATCGTTAATGGCAATTGTAAACTAAGGATTGCCTGTGATATTACCAGTGCTTTAAACGGGTTGCCATTTGACACGATGATTATCACCGCAATTGCGGCAAAAACAATAGTTATTATTATACCTGCCCGACTGTGTTTATCCTTTAAGTCAAACTGTTCGCCAATCATGCCGGCAAATATGGTACCGGACGCCATGCCGGCGGTGACAGATGAGGCGATACCAGCAGCAAGCAAAGCCAACGCAAAAATGATGCCGGCACCATTACCCAGCAACGGTATAAGCATATCTTTAGCCTGTTCTAATTCAGTTACTTTTATATTATTCGCGAAAAATACAGCAGCAGCAATTATAATCATTGAGGCATTGATGGCCCAACCAATTATCATGGAAAACAGCGTATCAATGAACTCCATATCAAGCTGTTTTTTTATTGATTCGTCTCCTTGCAGGTGGTATTGGCGTGATTGTATAAATTCTGAATGCAGGTATAAGTTGTGTGGCATAACCACTGCACCCATAACACTGACAATAACCAGAATTGCCCCTTGAGGAAATGATGGCACTACGAAACTTGTCGCTGTAGTCATCCAGGCGATGTTTGGGGTCAACAGCAGTTCAACTAAAAATGAAATACCAATAAACGACACAAAACCGATTATCCATTTTTCCAAACGCTGATATGACTTGCTGAGAATCATCCATAAAACAAATATTGCTGATAACACTGCACCAACCCTAAGGTCTAAATTAAAAAGCATTTTTAACCCGATGGCAGCACCTAAAATTTCTGCCAATGCAGTGGCGATAATGGCAAACATCGCGGTAATCAGCACCGTATGGCTGAACCATTTTTTAAAATTATGATTAACTGATTCTGCCAGGCATAACCCGGTTACAATGCCCAAATGCGCGGCATTATGTTGTAATACTATCAGCATTATGGTGGAAATAGTAACAACCCATAATAAATTGTAACCAAATGCTGATCCAGCGGCGACATTACTCGCCCAGTTACCAGGGTCAATAAAGCCCACTGTAACCAACAAACCCGGACCGATATATTTAAAGATTTCCTTAGCTGCGTTAAACCCCGGACGCAAGGTATCTTTAATAAAAAATTCTTTTAAAGTTTTGAATAGATGCATATTTTTAATAAAGTGATATAATAGATATGTAATTGATTTTCATGATTTTACCAGATTTTGACATATAATGCGAGTGGTGATTTAGATGAATGGTTTTCAGATAATGCAAATAATATTGCCGGCAATGATGATATTGTTTATAATTTTAGCAATACGTGAAGTAATCTTATTCAAAAATAAAAAAGAAGGGGTTTATTCGCTTCGTAGATTATCTGTCAGATTATCAATGGCGGTGATGTTAATATTTTTATTGGGTAGTATATTAACTGTCATTTCTGTGCCATGGTTTTATCTGGTTGAACCGCAAACAAACCCGGATTTATGGTTTGCGTATTGGGGAAGCGTCAGTATGTTGTCTTTTGGCATTTTATCATTAATTGTTGCGGATTTTCATCTGATTGGTGATGATACCCGTAAAGATGAGAGTAAAATGTGGAGAGAACTGGCAGAATTAATCGCACAGCATGAAAACAGGAAGGAAGGACAAAAAAATGATGAATGATGATATGAAATATATGAAACGCGCGTTAAAATTAGCTGAAAAAGCAACTGGTAGAACATCTCCTAACCCTATGGTTGGCGCAGTTGTAGTTAATGATGGCGTAATAGTTGGTGAAGGATACCATCAAAAGTCCGGCGGACATCACGCGGAAGTATTCGCGTTACAGGAAGCAGGGAGCAAAGCAAAAGGCGCGACAATATATGTCACCCTGGAACCATGCTGCCATTTCGGAAAAACACCGCCATGTACCGACGCGATAATAAATGCCGGCATTTCCCGAGTTGTTTTCGCCTCAACAGATGTTGATAAACGGGTAAGCGGACGCAGTGTGGATATCCTGCGGGCAAAAGGAATTGATGTAGACATGGGGTTATTGTCAGAAGATGAAATGGTATTAAATGAGGCATGGCGATACTGGAAAATGACAGGAATGCCATTTGTTACATTGAAATTAGCGGCCTCATTAGATGGGAAAACAGCTACCCGCACCGGCGAATCAAAATGGATTACCAGCGAAATAGCGCGCCGTGACGTACATAAATTACGCGCGATATCTGACGGAATCATTACAACTTCTGCCACCGTAATGTGTGACGACTCCGAATTAACCGCCCGTATACCCGGCGCAAAAAATCCACGCAGAATTGTTGTTGACGCGAAATTGCATACAGTTCCTGATTTAAAAGTATACTCACCGGCAGAAAAACCGACAATTCTGGCTACTCTTATCAGCGATGAGGATAAGTTACAGCCTTTTCGCGATTTAGGACTGGAAATTATAACCTTGCCACCGGCAGGTGGTGGTGTAGATATGTATGCGTTGCTGGAAGCATTGGGTGAAAGAGAGATTGTCAGCTTGATGGTGGAAGCAGGAGGACGATTCGCGGCATCTTTAATCGCTGAAAAATTGGTTAACAAACTTCGTCTTTACCTTGCACCAATTATTATCGGTGGCGAAACCGCACCGGGTTTGCTGGGTGGTTTTGGAATACCGCATTTAAGCGATGCCCCTAAATTAGAAAAAGTTACCATGAGAAAAATAGGACCAGACTATGTAATACAGGGATATTTCCCATGGTAATTATGACATAGGGTAATAGCCTCACCTTTATATACCTTTATGGAATATTTACCTGACCTTGACTCCGTTAGGAGTCTCACGTCTATAGAAATCATTCCATTCAAAGATGACCGACCCCGTCAGGGTGTCGAACATACAATATATCCACCTGCTGTTATTGTTCGACACCCTGACGGGGTCGGGTTCTATCGAGAAACAAAGCTATAGACGTTGAACCCTTATCGGGGTAAGCATGTTAATAATTGATTATATTAATATTAAATTATACTGAGTCAATATTTTTTCATTTATAAATGTGTATAAGGACGAGGGTAATAGCATGGGGTGGTAAAATTAAGCTTAAAAAACTTTGAACTAAAACAGATTTCGTAGAACATTTCACAGTTATATTTATAAACCACGAAATACACGAATAACACGAAAAAGGTAATCTTTTAAATTTAATACCTAATAAAGATGTTAAATCAATATTCATTTTTCGTGTCTTTCGTGTATTTCGTGGTTAAATTATGACATAGTAATACTACGCCTTGCCACCTTCATGGTACTCGGCATCAATATTAACCTTCCACGGGTCAAATTTACCTATACCCATTGCATTTCTGGCGGCTAACATACCAGTTGCTATGGCGTGGTCCTGGTTATTATATTTAAACATTCCGGCACGGCCGATGGGGGCAAGGTTAGATATATTGCCTAACCACCCTTTTAAGGTTTCAACATGATTATCATATCCTAATTCAATCAACGGGTACGCTTTTTCACTGCGCACAATATAACCGTTGGATATATTTGCAGTTTCGGCGATTTTCATCATTTCCAACTCTTTACCTGCGATACTAATTAATTCCTCATCAGATTTACCCCATAACGGGCCTTCTTTAAATGTAAAATATTCTACCGTTAATGGACTCACATTATCATCTGTTACCATTTCACGACTAAAATTGCGGTAATCACTAATCCGTGCCATACCAACCTCTTTAGCATGAATATATATCCAATTATCGGGAAAAGGATGTCCGGAATATTTTAACTGTACAGATATATGATCGCGATACCGCAATTTGGCACACGCATCCAATATTACCTGTGGCGGTGCGGGGGAAAGAATTTTAATAAGGTCGGTAAACGGCATACTGCTAAAAAAATAATCTGCCTCAACTTCTATCTCTTTTTCATTCTGTAATATTACAGCACTGACAATACGATTACCATCACGATTCAGCCTTACCGTTTTTGAATTTAACAGAATTTCGTTACCCGATGCACTAATTTTGTCAGCCATTTTCTCGTAAAATTGCCCGGCACCCAAACGCGGATAAATAAATTCGTCCACCAGAGTTTTAATCTTCTTTTTCTTATCGCCGACTAATGCATTTAACGCCGCTGTGAATAGATTTAACCCTTTTATCCGCTGACCGGCCCATTCTGCCCCTATTTTGCTACAGTCAATACCCCAAACTTTTTCAGTATATGTCTTAAAAAAAATCTCGAACAAGCGCCGTCCAAATTGGCCCACAACCCAGTCCTCAAATGTAACGGCATCCCTGCCTTTATTGGAACAGGTTGATAAAATATAACTATATACTATCTGGGTCGCGTTAACAGCACCCAGGGTAAACAATGCGTTTTTTGCGGTTAAAGGATAATCAAAATATTTGCCATTGTAATAAATGCGGGTTAATCGAGGCACATTAATTAAATCATCTGCTGTAATATCAACAAATAATTGGCGAACCTGGTCATTACGAGTAAAAAAACGATGAGGACCGGTATCAAACCGGCAATTATCAAACTGCATAGTACGGCATAAACCACCAACCACTTCCTGCGATTCACTGATTACAGACGTAGCACCATTAATAGCCAGTTCATGCGCGGCAGCCAACCCCGCCGGACCAGCCCCAATAATAAATGATTTCATGCCGCAATTATACAAATATTAAGCAAATGAAGGAAATTTCTGTGACTATCAAGTAAATACAAATTAAAAATTATTTTAGGTTACACAGAGGTGCACAGAGAGTTTTAATAATTAAAAATTGAAAATGAAAAATGAAAAATTATTAGGGTGCAATATATAGATACCTATCAAGTTTGGTCACAGTTTGGAACAGGGCGAGAGCCCGGCTATCCAGTTTTCAATAAACAGTTATGTTAGCTGTCTATCTATTGTTA
>CAZNLA010000407.1:0-5142 GCA_964573385.1 uncultured bacterium | reverse complement strand
CATTCGTATCATCATCTATGCTGTAGCATTTTTCTGCCCAGATAAGGGATAACGGTGTGGCGGGTGTAAATCCAATTTTCAGCATTTTATCTTTTTCTGCCCAGAATATATCCATATCAACAATAATCGTTCCGCTTTTTTTATTTATTTTGTAACGTTGTGTCAATGTGCTACGTCCGGATATAAAAAGTGCTTCAACTATAGTCCGTATTGGTCCGTCTTCAATAATCCGCACTGCCGGCAATTGCGCATATTCTGAATTAATTGATTCAGAACCAAGTATTCGCGCAGTTTCTATTGGTGATGCTAACCGGAAATTTTCCCGCGATTGCACCCATCTCCCGGCAGCATTCCAACAGTGGGGAATATCGTCAAATATACGGGGACTAAATGTCCCCGGTGAAACCTGTTCACATCCGTTAACAATAATACTGTCAATCAATCCGGTATTTTTATTTACAACAACAGAGATAATTTCGCCGGTAACTGTAATACAGTCGCCATCCGGCATAATTGGTGATGTCCAACGAATAATATCTTCCGGTGCCAGTATGCTGTATTCCGCATCAAACCTTTTATATGACATGGGCGGAATTTCCTCGCGGAAAACGGCTTTTTGCCGCCATTCACCCCATGATGAATTTTCAAGATTAAGGTCACCTTTTTCATATTGAACTTCAATTGGTTTACCATTGCAGTAAATTCTTCTTACAATACCATCAGTACCCGCCTGCCTGGATGTGCCATATTCCATTTCAATCTCGCTGGTAACTATCCAGTTATGCGGATTAAATATAAAAAACGGAGTTACATCAACATCTGCCTGCGGTTCATCGCGAAGCAGTGATATCATTGATTCCACTTTTTTCCGACGAAAGATTTCTTCAGCATGACCAAGTAATTTAAGACTATCAGTTTCCACCTGTGGTATACAGGAACCCGGCAATATGTCATGAAATTCCGAAAACAGAATATCTTTCCAGGCTGTCATTAAATCAATTGATGGATATTCCCGCTTATTATTCCACCATGCAATGGAGCAAATTTTCTCTGTCAGATGTGCCAGACTCTCCAAACGGCGATGTTCCTGTTTTATGCGCATCATTGATGTATAACATCCCTCATGAATTCGGTGAAAATCGCCTGTTACAACCGGCAGGTATTCACGTTTCCGTAATTTTAAAGTATGTTCAAAAAACGCGTCAGTGGTTGATTCAATAAATTCAACATCCGGAAAATCCACACGCATCCCTGCAAATTGAGCATATTCATCACGGATAGCACCACCGCCATGATTACCCAATCCCCACAAAAACATGAAATCACCCTCAGTATCGCGGTAATGCGCCGGCCAACTGCCTTCGCGCCTGTCATCTTCCGGGTTATTTTCATTTCCCTGTACCGCGCTACCCATCATCTGCCGGCGTATTTCTCCCTGAGTTATGTAATGGTCGTCGCTGCGTCGCGCAATAATTTCTTTTCCTGACTGGTGGCACCACCGGAAACAGCCTATCGGCATCGTCATTTTCCCGGCATTGGGACGACAAAAAACATAAGCGTCATAACCGCATCCCGCCAGAATCTGGATTAACCCCTGCGGATGGCCAAAGGTATCAAAGTTATGAGCAACCCGTGATTCAACGCCAAATTTATCAGCGAAATAACGCTTTCCCACCAAAAATTGCCGAATAATAGATTCACCGGAAGATGCTGTTAAATCCGGTTGCAGATAAGCACCACCGGCAATATGCCATCTACCACTTTTCACATGATTACGAATGCGCTCAAACAAATCCGGGTCATTACGTTCCACCCATTCATAAAGCAGAGATTCGTTATGATTAAATATAAACTCAGGATTTTCATCGATAAAATCAGCCGCTACCCGGAATGTCGATATCGCTTCGGCAAGTCCTTCTTCCCATGGCCATAACCAAACCGGGTCAAGATGTGCGTTACATACCAAAAAACATTTTTGTTTACCCATTTCAATAATCTCCTGCTGACAGAAAATTTAACATTATAAGCCGTTAATAAATAAATCCAAACATAAAAATTAGGAATCTTTATGTTTATCATTCAGGTTAAAATTTCGGCAAAGTCATACCTGCAATACCACCCATTACCTTTTAACACGTTGAATAATAATCTTTTTCACCTGCATTACCCCCGGTTCCCACCGTTGGGTGGCGCCATGTGTAATTAATGTCAGACGATTATCGCTACCGCATTTTACCCATGGGGTAATATCCATATAGGTAACCGGCGAATACCAGTTTACCGGATGGAATATCATTTTTTCATTTATCGCAAAGGCGTCGTAGTCACCTGTAACATCAATTTTCGCGAATATTCTGTCGCCTTTCCAATCGGCGGGGATGCTGAATGATGTGTCCGCATACAGACCATTTATCTCACCGGGCAGTGCCGCGGTCATTGTACCTTTGTCAGCATCTCTTTGCACTTTGCAACTGCCGGTTACTTCTATCTCCGCTATTGGTGCGGGTTGTATCTGTATATCCACTTCACCCTCAAAACCATTTGGACCGGTGGTGAATGTCAGGGTATTATCTGCATTTTGTTTTAACAGGTTACCCACTTCCGCCTGTGCTCCTCCCTGAAGTGTGTTATATCCTGCCGCACTGGTGTCAACCTGGCTGAATATTTTCGCGTCATTCAACCATGCGTCAACCGGACCGACAACGTTGCCAACTGCATGCGACATGCCTCGGATATATAATATTACCCGGTCATTTTCCCGCCAGGATTTCGGGGTTTTAAAATTGACATTAAATATACACCGTCTATTTTTATCCGGTATGCTTTTAAATGCTGCCGGGCTTTGACATGCTCCGGCGACCATGCCTACCGGTAATTCTGGCAGGTTAGCAGTCTCTGCGTTGGTCAATATTTTACCTGATAATTTATCTGCAAGGCGCAATTCGTATAACGGCAGGTCCGGGCGTTCCAGTATTTTGCCACCTTCAGAGGGACGCCAGAACTTTGATAATTCGCTGAACCATTCATTCACCACCGTTTCCGGCGCTTTTAACGACTGGGTTGCCACAATTATTGTCTCACGCCCGGGTAATATCATTTTATTCAACCGCACCGTGCGACCATTTATTTCCGCCGCAATTTCTTTACCATTTTTCGGATCATACAGCTTTCCCACCGGGTTTATTGCGTTCCATTCGGTACTGAAAGTCACCGGTTCATCATATGGGTTATGCAAAATAAAAAACTCTTCAGTTCCATTAGTTGCAAAATAATGCTCACGCCAAATTTTATGCGTATCGGCCGTCGCAACAGGTTTTAAACCCAGTCCGGCAAAGATATCTTCAAGGAACTCATTTTGTCCTTCTCCCGGCCACCACATACCACCCAGGTCATACGAATCCCGCCAGAATGGTGAACCGAGAACAATTACCCGTCCTTTACCCAGATTACGCATACCAATAGCGATAGCACCATCTTCATACCGGGCAATTACCCGGGTATCCTTTGTGACAGATTCAAGCGCGATGCATTTATCCGCGTAATTATAATCAGAATAATCTACGGATTTGCCACGGTTATAAAAGTTTCTTCCGGCAAGTTTCTTAAATAACGGTTGCTCATTCATTATTGCCAAACTGCCGGTCATCGGTCGCACTCCGCTAACCTTAAAACCGGTCAAATCGCTGATTAGCCATGCGTCGCGGTCAGTGGGGGTATGCCTGCCGGTTTCCTGTAATAACACGTAAGTGCCACCATTTTCAACATACTTTTTCAACCCGTTCACTGTCTGTGTATCCATGATAAAGGTTCCGGTATCCCATATGACCGGATAATTTTTAATTAAATCGTCGCGCACAGTTGTTTCATCTACATAAACATAGGAATAGCCGATCGCCTGCAAATCTCCGCGGCCTAAATCAAAACAATATGGCACCGGTCGTGGCAACAAAGCGTTGTTGCGACTTGACCAGAATAAAGCAAGTTCGGGTTTCTTTAAATCACGGCGCGGGGCAATTTTAAAATATGGCATATATTCGCGCCATAACGGTGCGACAGGCGAATACATCATCGACTGAATATTATGGAAATAATCCAACGCGTTGGTACCACCGGTGAAACTATGCCATCCCAAATACCGTTTAAAATGCAGGGGGTTATCCACACTGCCACTGGTCTCTGCCGATGCCGGTATGCCACGGACATATCCAAAACGCCGATCCCACGGACGGAAGTAAGCCTCGTCACCGGTATTGTGGCCAAACGCGCCATAACGCGCCGCCAATGAAATCCCCAAATCTTTGCGCATAAACGCGTGCATTTTAATAAAACGGTCAGGGTCAACCGCGCGAATAGCCTTGTAACTGTTTTCCAGCATATCGGCTATTGCCCAGGGAATATATTCTTTCCAATCGAAAAAACGGGCATTAAGATGTGAATCATTATAGGGATAATTCTCAAATGGCTTATTTGTCAGAAAAAATGAACCATGAAATGAATTTCGCGATGGCAGATACGCAATACTGTTTACACCCGGTCGCAACAGATTGCTGACTTCAAACTGCGTTTGCAAGTCATATCCGGGACATTCTGAAAAAGCCGCCAATTCTGTTCCATTTATCCATATCCGGTCGGGATTGCGAAAACCACTGGCGCCGGAAAATGTGATGGCATTCAGGTATATAGGTCCATGACCGCGTTTTTTCTTAAGCCATTTTTCAGGAACATTAATGGTGCCGCGATGCCAGATAGCCTTATTAGCACGCCAGAAGGTAGATATTAATTCGCCACCGGGGGCAGGCAACTCTACCCAACCATTATCTTTAAAGTCGTCACGATGATAACCGGCAGCCAATCCTTCCTGTAATGCCTTGCCCGGTGTCACGGGGTGTATACGCCATGCCCTGTCTGCCACAATGCTATCTTTATTCCATCCAAATAGTTCGTATGTCATCGGTATCGGCACTTTATCCCAACTTTTAAAACGGCCCGATTCGCCATACCACGCGGTGCCCAGCGATTTCAATGTGTAACCACGCGTTTCACGCAGGTAACGGACGAAATTTTTCCGGTTATTTTCAGTAAAATCCCAATAAAAATCTTCTGAAAACGGGCCAACTTCGCCATTCGGGTCTGCCCAATCCA
>CAZNLA010000406.1:0-5156 GCA_964573385.1 uncultured bacterium | reverse complement strand
CCAGGCGTCAGCCTGGGGATTAAACCATAACATTGACTGCGCCTCGGAGAGGTGCTTTCATAAAGTCGCCTTTACAAGGCTCATGTTAATAGCCGTTACTTCCCCAGGCTGACGCCTGGGGTTACTCATAATGTCGCCACTCCGTGGCTAATATATTAAAATCGGTAGAATTTACTTCTGTTTCGAATACAGGGTCAGTGACTTTTGTAAAATCCTGGCTTTTTTTATACGGATAACGGCCTAACACCTAAGAACCTATTACCAAACACCTAATCCATCCCCCACAAAAAAACATGACAGCAAACCCGAAAATTTATTATAATATCGTTGTCAAATAAAACCGTATATTGCGGTTAAATTTTCTTAAAAGGATACCTTAAATGTCTATTAATTCCGCATTGCAAAAAGCACGTGCAGCATATCAGCCCAAATTACCTTTGGCTTTACGTTCTGACAATATAACAGTTGATTTCGGTGCCGCATCCGCACCCGCAACTGACCAGGAAGCTATTAAGCAGTTGTTTCCATACACTTACGGTCAGGCTCAGGCGAAATTCGGTAATGGTGATAGCACATTATCAACAAATCCTATGAAGATTGGCGTGGTGTTATCAGGTGGTCAGGCTCCCGGCGGACATAATGTGATTGCCGGTTTGTTTGACGCTTTGAAGGCAGCTAATCCGGATTCTAAATTATATGGTTTCCTGAAAGGTCCTGGTGGTATCATAAAAGGTAAATATCAGGAATTAACCGCAGAGTTTATTGATGAATACCGCAATACCGGTGGATTCAGCATGATAATGAGCGGTCGTGATAAAATTGAAAAACCAGAAGATTTGGCAGCATGCAAAGCTAATTTTGAAGCAATGGGTCTGGATGGACTTGTTGTTATTGGTGGGGATGATAGTAATACCAATGCGGCTATGCTGGCGGAATATCTGTGTGCGCAAAAATGCCCGACAAAAGTTGTTGGTGTGCCAAAAACAATTGATGGCGATATGAAAAATGAGCAAATTGAAGCATCATTTGGTTTTGATACTGCTGCCCGCACCTATTCAGAATTAATAGGTAATATCTGCCGCGATGCACAGAGTGCGGTAAAATATTGGCACTTTATTCGTCTTATGGGACGCGCCGCCAGTCATGTAGCATTAGAATGCGCATTACAAACACAGCCTAATATCTGTCTTGTATCAGAAGAAGTACAGGAAAAAGGTACAACCCTGAATGAAATCGTTGATTCTATTGTTGATGTCGTTATCAAACGCGCCGATGCTGGCAAGAATTATGGCATCCTACTGGTACCGGAAGGTCTGTTAGAGTTTATCAGCGATATCAAAGCGATGATTGAAGAATTAAGTACAATTCTTGGCAAGAGTGAAGAATATTTCGAGAAAATAAATGATCATAGTGAACGCGTACAGTTCTTATCCAACGAATTAAGCGACCACAGCGCACGGGTATACAGCAGTCTGCCATTTGGCATTCAGGAAGTATTGTTGCGTCGTGATAGTCATGGTAACGTACCATTGAGTCAGGTAGAAACAGAAAGACTGCTGATTGACTTAGTATCAGACAAGATTAGTTTAATGAAGAGTCAGGGAAAAGCACAAAACGTTAAGTTCAGCCCATTGGGTCATTTCTTTGGTTACGAAGGCCGATGCGCGTTCCCGTCTAACTTCGATGCAGACTATTGTTATTCACTGGGTTATGCCGCGGCACAATTAGTTCGTGCTGGCGTTACCGGTTATACCGCGAATGTACAGAATCTGACAAAAAACAGCGACGAATGGGTTGCTGGTGGAACCCCGGTTACAATGATGCTGAATATGGAAATGCGAAAAGGCAAACCGACACCGGTTATTAAAAAAGCTCTGGTTGACCTTAATGATAAGCCATTTAAATATTTTGCCGCTAACCGTGAGAATTGGGCTGTAAATGATGAATTCGTATTCCCGGGCCCAATCCAGTATTTCGGCCCTTCAGAAGTATGTGACGCGCCAACAGTAACATTAGCACTGGAAAAAAGTGTGAAATGCTGTTGCAACTGCAAATAGCAGATAAAAAATATAACCGGCAACCTTTAATACAGGTTGCCGGTTTTTTTGTGATAATAATTACTTTCATATATAAATAAATCAGTCGAATCAGTCAGATCAGTCAGATCAGTCCGATTTTGATAAAGTATGACAATTTGTGATTTCTCTTTCAAAGCCAGCCACTATAAGACTTAACGCATTGTGATGTTATATTCCCAGCTTTCTGCGCGCCAAAGTTAGTCCTGCTATTGTTTTTGCGTCTTTAAAGTCGCCATTATCCAGCATTTTATCTATTTCAACCCAACTGTGTGTTATAACTTCTAATCTTTCATCTTCGTCGTGCGGTAATCTTTCCGGCATTAAATCAGTGGCGATAAACAGGTGAAGATATTCTGAACTGTAACCAGGCGCCAAATATATCGGTTGCAGGGGAATCAATTTGCCGGGACGGTATCCGATTTCTTCCATCAATTCGCGTTCTGCGCATTCAACGGGATTTTCGTCGATAGATTTTCCACCGGCAGGTATTTCCAATAATGCTTCTCCGGCAGCATTGCGCCATTGTTTAACAAATATAACATTACCTTCATCGGTAATTGGTACTATTGCTACTGCTCCCGGATGCACTATCACTTCCCGCATGCTTTGCATACCATCTGGCAACTCTACCTGGTCAATTCGTATATTTAAAACTTTTCCGCTGAACGCATTTTCAGAGGAAAGAACTTTTTCGCGCAGATGTTCATTCATAGCTTAATCTACCTCGCGTTTATTGTACACAATTTTACCGGCGTTTTAAAATTTTGCAGGATATAACATTAGTTATGCAGAAAATATATATATCAAAATGTAAGGAGAAATGACTGTAATGTCAGATGGTTTTAACGCGTTAGATGAGAAATGTATCAATGCGATTCGATTTTTAGCAGTAGACGGCGTCCAGAAGGCCAACTCCGGTCACCCGGGTGCACCAATGGGCATGGCGCCAATGGCGTATGTATTATGGAGCCGCTACCTTAAACATAATCCGGTAAATCCTCTGTGGGCAGATCGCGATAGGTTTATTTTATCCGCTGGCCACGCTTCAATGCTGTTATATTCATTGTTGCACCTTAATGGCTATGATTTATCATTGGATGATTTAAAACAGTTCCGTCAGTTTGAAAGCAAAACACCTGGTCATCCTGAATATGGCGAAACCGCTGGTGTAGAAGTTACCACCGGTCCGTTAGGCGCAGGTTTTTCCACCGGTGTCGGTATGGCATTAGCAGAGAAATGGCTGGCGACAAAATATAATAAACCGGGTCATGATGTTGTAAATCACTTCACCTATGCAATAGTCAGCGATGGCGATATGCAGGAAGGTGTAACCAGCGAAGCGGCGTCACTTGCCGGCACTCTGGGATTGGAAAAATTGATTTATCTTTATGATGATAACGAAATTTCCATCGAAGGTGATACCGACATATCATTCCGCGAAAATGTAGGTAAAAGATTCAGCGCGTATGGATGGCAGGTATTAGGCCCGATAGATGGCATGAATCCGGCAGAGATTGAAGACGCGATTGCTAAAGCAAAAGCAGATTCCAGCCGACCTTCATTAATTATTTGTACTACCATCATCGGTTTTGGTAGTCCAAACCAGGGCACCGGCAAGGTACATGGCGAACCATTGGGTGACGCAAATGTAAAGGCCACAAAAGAGAAATTAGGATGGCCGGTTGAGCCTTCATTCTTTGTACCTGATGATGTGCGCGCAGAAATGACAGAAAAATCAGTTGCGAAAGGTGCCGGTGCGGAAACCGCATGGAATAAACTATTTGCCGCATATAAAGCAGAATATCCGGAATTAGCCGCAGAATTAGAGATGATTTTGAATGGTGGGTTACCAGCAGGTTGGGACAGCGAATTAGACAGCTTATTCCCCGCCGGCAGTAAAGCAGTTGCTACCCGTGCCGCGGGTGGTATTGTTATTAACGCATTGGCAAAGAAATTGCCACATCTCATCGGTGGTTCTGCAGACCTTGCACCGTCAACAAAAACCTTAATTGATGGTGGTGGTGATTTTCTGCCGGAAGATTATACCGGACGAAATCTGCATTTTGGTATTCGCGAACACGCAATGGGCGCAATTGGCAACGGTATGGCACTACATGGTGGCGTAATTCCTTATACATCAACATTCTTCACCTTCAGCGATTATATGCGGCCAACATTGCGTTTGGCAGCATTGATGGGCATTCGTTCAATCCATGTATTCACCCACGACTCAATAGGCGTTGGCGAAGATGGACCGACACATCAGCCAATTGAACATATGCTGTCATTACGCGCAATACCAAATTACGTTATTTTCCGTCCGGCAGACGCGACAGAAACCGCTGAAGCATGGAGATACGCGATTAATAATGTCACCGGTCCCACTGCATTGGCATTAACCCGCCAGAACCTGCCGGTTATTGACCGCACCAAATACGCACCGTCATGTGGTGTACAAAAGGGTGCGTATACATTGTGGCAGAATAATGAATCTCCAGAATTAATTTTAATTGCTACCGGTTCAGAAGTTGACCTGGCTTTAAAAGCCGGTGAAAAACTGGCAGAAGAAGGCGTTAAAGTCCGTGTAGTATCCATGCCAAGTTGGCGGGTATTCGACGGTCAGGATGCAGCGTATCGCGAATCTGTATTACCTAATAAAGTTCGGGCACGTGTTGCTGTGGAAGCCGCGATTGCTATGGGTTGGGAAAGATACATCGGTCTGGATGGCGCAACCGTTGCCATGAACGGTTATGGTTTATCAGCACCGGCAGAACTGGTATTCGAACATTTCGGATTTACCGTTGAAAATGTTGTTGCTGTAGCAAAAGAAACCCTGGCTAAAAATAAATAATCTGTTACAATCTAAATAAAAATGCCGGAATGTTTTCACATTCCGGCTTTTTTTTATTATAATTTTATTTAAAGTGCAGGAAACCGGTTTATATATATGGAATAATTGTATAAAAGTTATCATTGGAGTCTTTTTAAATGCAAAAAATCCCTCGTACTATGGTTGGCGGTGTATCTATGCCGCGTTTGATTTGCGGTACAAACTGGATATTGGGTTATAGCCATACC
>CAZNLA010000405.1:0-5158 GCA_964573385.1 uncultured bacterium | reverse complement strand
CAGGGGTATAGCACTGATGGTAAAACATCTTTACAGAGATTATTTATAGAATACGGAAAAGTGGTGTTAAGAGTTGAAATAATTCAGACACCAGTATTAGCTGATAAACCACGTCGTATAGAATTTGGACTTCAGGCCAGTCCTACCAAGCCAATGCCATCGGACTGGCGCGGTTATGATGTTCCTGGTGGTGGAGGTATGCCGGTAGTTGTTTGGGGTGGTTTTAACTGTTCCAGTAAGTATCCGGTAGAAAAGGAATGGGGTCTGGTAGATAAAATTGTTTCGGGCAGAGGAAGTGGCAAAGTTGATGATGCTTATTTTAAAGGAATAGAAGAAAAATATAAGTTACAAAACGCCACCGCAAATGGTGATCCATGGATAAAATCAGTATTGCATTTTGCCGGGAAAGAAGCGACTAACCCCCACCCCAATGGAACAACAGTATATTTTGAGGAACATCAGACTAACGGTAATCATCCGGAAATGGTTGAATATATGGATGAATGGGCTGATACCACCTGGTCAAGATTCCGTTATTACGAATATAGTGGCTACCAGGAAGGTAAATTGCAAAAAGGAACCTGGGGACCCGAGGTTCGCAGCGCAAACGCGTTAAGTTATCAGGATTTCGCGGTTTATACTGCCAGTCAGTGGATGGAACGCGGTGTTGGCATATATTATGACAATACTTATCCAATGGTAGATTACAATCGAATACATTTTGGCGATAAAGGTATTAATTGGTCTGGCAGCTTATGGGGACATCGCACATATTATAAACGGGTGTGGAAAAGAAGCCGTGAGTTAATGGAAAAGGGATTAACACCACTAGACCCGCTTTACAGCAAAACAGACCCTACCCGACGTTTGCGGCTAAATATCGTTGGACATGTAACGAACTGCCAGGTGTTGCCATATACAACATGGTTTGATTCAACATTGGGTGTTGAGTCACCGGGTCAGTGGATTCCGGACAAACCGATTTCTGATGAACAAAAACAGAAATCACTGAAAGAATGGTCTTTTGTAATACTGCCTACACCAAATAAAGATACACCCGGTACGGCCTTACCATACCCGCCGGACTATCTGCGCGCTATGGAAATGGGACGAATGGCAGGTTTGATACCGCATTACCGTCATTTGTTACGCAGTGAAGACGCTTTCGGTGGAATAGGCATCGGTTTTGGAGCGACAGATCAGGGAAAAGACAAAGAAGTCCGTGAACATCGTTATCTTTCTGATGCAGCAATGGGATTAATTCATGAAATTCGCGGTGGTGCGTCAGGATATGACCATCCACAGGTAGGCGCGTTAAGAAGAGCGTTTTATAATTTTGGATATGGCAAATCTAATGTTAAAGTTTATAATTATTGGGAAGAAAAACCGTTTGTTTATATAAGCAATCATCAGGTAAAATGGCTGGCAATGGCACGTGAAGCCAAATTATTCGGTTTATTGCTATTGCAAAGTTATAGCCCGGAAACAGTGAAAACATCAATAAAATTCCCGGAAGGTTCATTTTTTATTGATGCGCTTACCCGAGAACAATTTACTGTAAATAATAAAGGAGAAGCCGAAATACCACTGACGGCAGATTATGGCACCAGAATTTTATTAGTTGCCAAAAAACAACAGGATATTACATTAATGTCTATGACGATACAAACACTATTTGTTGATGATTTTGAATTAGGTCTTGGTCCGGATGCAAATATTAAAGGTGGTGCTGTAACGACTATTGATGATACTCTGGTTCCAGATAACCATGTTTTACATTTATCCCCTGCCCATCCTGCACAAAATATCTTTTCTACGCTTAATCCAATATCAGACAAAGATGGCGATTATACCGCGACATTTAAATTTCGATTATCAGAAAAACCAATGAAAGCAGGTAAGCAAGGATTAATAAGAGTCGGTTATCGTCAATTAAACAATATGCGATATGGTTTTGAAATCAGCGCTAATATTAGTGCTGATGGAAAGATATCAATATTTTCAGATAAACCGAGATTATGTTATGACGGTGGCAAATCACAGCCAATGCAGATATCACACGATAAGCCAGATGACAAAATACCAGGCAATCAAAACCTTGATGCCACTGATTGGCATATTATGTTAATCCGGGTTATTGGCAAACATCATCAACTGGCTATTGACGGAACAATAATGTTTGATGGTGAAGATGATACATGTATGACTGGTGGAATTGAATTAGCCCCCGGGTGGGGATTAAGTTCTAATTCACCGGTTACATCTGTAGATATTGATAAAGTTTGGATTCAAAAAACTACAGATGATAAGCAATTGACAGTTACCAGCAGTTGGGATGACGGACATAAAAATGATGTTAAATTGGCAGCGTTATTACGCAAGTATAATGCTAAAGGCACATTTTTCATTTACCCGGAGAACTATGTTTTATACCAGAAAGACCCTGACGCAGGATTAAAAAAAGATCCATTCCTTATTACACCCATTGAAGTTAAGACTTATAAAGGGTTAGAAATTGGCGCGCATGGCTACCAGCATCCTGACATGCGGAAATTAAAACCAGAAGAACTGGAATACCAGCTTACTGAATCTAAAAAAGTACTTGAAGAATGGTTTAAAACGCCAATATCCGGCATGGCGTATCCGGGTGGCGCGTATAATGATGATGTTAAAACCGCGGTGAAAAAAGCCGGGTATAAGTATGCCCGTACAGTTGAAGCGTCACCAACTATTTCTCCCAAAGATGACCCATACGCACTGAAAGTAACTCTTAAATATAGCGATCCTTTATTCTGGAAAGAAGCAGAACGTTTAAAAGTTGAGGGTGGCATTTTTTATTTCTGGGGTCACAGTTATGAAATAAAGAGCGACGACGAATGGCGTGATATTGAAGACAAAATAGCCCGTCTCAGCGCAGACCCTTCAGTTAAATGGGTGACAAATGCTAATTTATTTGAAACTGAGAAGACTGATAAATAATAACAGGACTATCGCTTTAGGTCACTTCGACAGGCTCAGTGACCGGTCGCTGAGCCTGTCGAAGCGACCATTGTTAAACAGATTACCCTTATGAGCGAAAGTCCTGTAATAAGTTTATTGCATAATCAGATATATTTAAAATGGGGTTTAAATTATGAATAACAATATAATTCCTTCCCTTAAATCCGGGGATGGTTTGCCAGCACGTGTAGTTGTGATTTGCGATGGACGCACCAGTTTACGGCTTTCACAGGAAATGAATGGTTTTGACAATCTGATTCATTATGAACAAAACTCATGGTTTGAGTTTAAACAGGTACTCAATCATCATGATTGTGCAATGAAATGGTTTATTGACGGCAAACAACATAAGTTCGATTGGATGACTGTTTACCCATTTGGCTATGAGAATTGGGTGATTCAAGATGAAACTACAGTCAAATGTAAGAGTATTGTGGTAAAGAACTCTATTTCATGGTCATTTGATGGCGTGACAGAGTTTGCAGAGTTTAGCATCCCGGCAGAGATGTTCAGTGAATGTAATAATGCTGATAAACAAGGTAATTTTCTGGGTTCGACAAAATGGGAATACCCCACTGATAACAATAACTCAACAGATTTTTGGTGTGCTAAACGAGACGAAAAATGGCTGTTTCGCGATTCATCGACATATGCCGGTATAGCAGGTAAGACAATTCAATCTGAAATGTGCTCATCAGCATTGTCACTTTGCATTATGGCATCGTCAACGTTACAAATAACAAAAACTGAAGATTCATGGTTATTCAGAGTATCAGCAAAAAATGGCAAAGCAACTTTAGTAATAGGATTAGCGGATAATGAAGAAACCGCGATTTTAAAAACACGAAAAGCACTAGAAAACAATGATAATAACTGGAAATCACAGATAGAAAGATATTCAATAATAAATAGCGACACCCCAAAAATTAATTTCGGTCGCCATACTGCTTTACGTCATTTCTTTGCTCTACAACCAGGATATCTTGAAAGTATGCGGTTACGGGAAAATCCGGGTGCTTTTCGAGCCAACAATGATTATTATTGGGTTTGGGGTTGGGACATGACACGTCCTGCTTTTGGGGTATTAAACAGTAACAGATGGGATTTTGTTAAATCACTGCTTGATTTTATAAATAACGCGGGATACATTAACCAATATGACAACACATTAACCCGGGATTTACGGGTGGATGGCGGTAAACCTGGCGCGTTGGAATTCATGCTTGCCCATGATTATTTAGCATGGAGTGGAGATGTAGAATCTACCCGCGCATGGCAAAAGAAATTTGAGGACGCTTTGTCTGATGAAATATTGAACTCTGACCCGACAGGAATGCATTCGGGTGCTGCCGCAAGTACAGATTTCCCGGAGGAATTTGGTCGGACATTCCCGGCGCGATTAGCTTATTCCATGAGTTGGCATTATGTGGGATTACTGAGTGCCGAAAAGTTGTTGTTAGCTTGGGGAAATGCGGAATTAGCGAAAAAAATCAGAAATCAGGCGTTAAAAATAAAGCGTAATTTTACACGGGTCTTCTGGAATAATGCTACCGGATTCTGGAATGAAGGCGTGCATGCTGAAAATCCTGACTTAATATGCGATATACCGTTATCAACAGCGATGGCAGCTATGGAAAGCCCATATGGTGAAGATTTATATGGTGAAAAATTAGAAGAATCCGCTGATTTCTGTGATAAACATTTTCTCCGGGATGATGGCGTTTATATTACAGCACGTGGTGAAAAACGTGGTTGGAAAGAATGGACGCGGCAACCAAATAACTGGTTTGCCGCAAATGACACCATGCTGGCAAGATTATTTCGTACCACAGGCAATATACGGGCATTGGATAAACTATTTTATCTTTATGAGATTAATTTTGGATACCAGCCATGCGCTTTTGAAGGTAAGCCGTTGTTCAGACCGCTAAATACATCAGGTTCATGGCAGGCATTTGGTGCCGGAGCATGGTATCGCAATTTAGTGGAATGCGCTGCCGGATTGTGGGCAGATATGGGTGGATTAGGTTTAATGCCATCCGGTCTGGGTGAACCGGTGGAGTTAACAGGTTTACAATATAGAAATGCGGTAATCAACTTTAAATCAACTGGTCAGGGAATATGGCCGAACAAACTGTTAATTGACGGTAAATTATTA
>CAZNLA010000404.1:0-5191 GCA_964573385.1 uncultured bacterium | reverse complement strand
CGGAATTGTGGGCAGGTCAAAATGGCTATCACCACGAACCGGGTGGCCATTACCATGTAGAGATTTGCCCCAATAAACCGGGTGGCACTGATTTAATTTTGCAATTTGCTGATGAACGTATGGCATTTTTTGATGATATAGGCATTGATTATTATTGGATATGGCCCTACGACCAGGGTGGTTGCACATGCTCTGTTTGTACTCCATGGGGTGCAAATGGTTTCTTATCCATCGCAAAATGCATTTCCAACCGCGTTCGCAATCGTTTTCCACAGGCGAAAATCATTCTTTCTACCTGGTATTTTGATCATTTTGTCGATGGTGAATGGGCCGGGTTGGATGCCGCGTTTGCTACCCCGCCGGATTGGGTCGATTTGCTACTGGCAGATGATTATGGCGATGAGTTCCCGGTATACCCGTTACAGCATGGAGTTCCCGGTGGGTTTAAAATGGTAGGTTTCCCTGAAATCAGCATGTATCAATGCGATCCATGGGGTGGATACGGGGCTAATCCGTTGCCGGTGCATATCCAGTCACTCTGGAACCAGGCAAAGACTCGTCTCATAGGTGGTTTTCCTTATTCAGAAGGAATTTATGAAGATTTGAATAAAGTTATCATGGCGCAATGTTACTGGAATCCGGATAAACCGGTGACAGATACAGTGCGTGAATATCTGGTATCAATTGGGGTTGTTAATACAGATGCTGTAATGACGGCCATT
The DNA here is from genome assembly GCA_964573385.1 of uncultured bacterium. Classification (GTDB taxonomy): domain Bacteria; phylum Armatimonadota; class Hebobacteria; order CAIYQO01; family CAIYQO01; genus JBAXQQ01. The sequence continues at coordinate 4,469 of CAZNLA010000404.1, read as the reverse complement.
AATATGCTGGAACGCGCTTTTCCACATTATTTGAACGAAGAAAATGGCATAAAGCGAATAACTTTCGGTGAAGTTAATGAGGCGGCGAAGGCGGTTGAGTTACTGTTAAATGCTGACGCGCAAATGCCGGAATGGGCCAGAACGGGTTGGCGTTGGCGCATTTTACTGTTGCGAGGCGTAATTGATGCTGAACTGGTAAACAACGATTTTATCCCCAATGATAAATGTGGGGAAGCGTTTAAAGAATTAACCGATATTTACCATGCCCAATTTGCTGATAGTTGGGTGGCACCACCGGTGCAATAAAGATAAATTCTTCAAATTTTTCAGACGTGGTCACTTCGACAAGCTCAGTGACCGGTAGAAATTACGGTCACTGAGCCTGTCGAAGTGACCTTTATAAAATGTATGGATTTGGACACTAACTAGTTAAAGAGGTATTAAATGGATAAACCTAAACATTATATAGTTTTGGCATGCGCGGTTTTGACGCGTGAATGTTATTATTGCGCGGCAATTTCGCATAATATCGTGGATGTTAAAATACTGGAACAGGGACTTCACGATATTGGTGAAGCCAAAATGTCACAGGCATTGCAACAGGAAATTTCGGCTATTGACGCTTCCCGTTATGATGCTATTTTGTTGGCATATGGTTTGTGTAATAACGGAATTCGCAATTTATCCGCCACCATACCATTAGTGGTACCACGCGCGCATGATTGTATTGCGTTGATAATGGGGTCAAAAGATGAATATATGCGGTATTTTAACGCAAATTCCAGCACTTTTTATCGTTCTGTTGGTTGGATAGAACGGGTAACCAGCAATTTATCTAACCCGCAAAGTACCACCAGACAAATGGGCATGGCGCAATATGACGAATATGTGGAGTTATATGGTGAAGAAAACGCGGAATTTTTGATGGAGATGCTGAATGACCAGTTGAAAAATTACACCAGCATGACATATATAGATAACGGCATACCAAATATGGAGCATTACCAACAAATATCCCGTGATGATACCGACCTGGAACGATGGGAATACCATGAAGTAAAAGGAAGTATGCGGTTGATACAACAGTTGGTGGATGGCGAATGGAACAATGACGATTTTCTGGTAGTAAACCCCGGCGAAACTATAGAACCCAGTTTTGATGATGGTGTAATAAAAACTATAAGCAAAATATAATAGCAGAGAAAATACATATTACAGGACTTTCGCTTTCAAAGAGAAATTTGCTTAAAAATGGTCGCTTCGACAGGCTCAGCGACCGGTCACTGAGCCTGCCGAAGTGACCTTAAGCGAAAGCCCTGTTATTAAAAGAGAAAAATTATGAATAGAAGAAACCTCGTTAAAGCGACTATCGCGCATCAGAATAGTAATCGGGTGCCATATTGCATCGCCTTTACTGCTGATGGTGAACGACGTTTACAGGAATTAATTGGTCATAAAAGTGCCAGTGAGTTTGTCGATAATGATATTTTGCAGGTTAATGCTCCATGGTGGCAATGGCATCAATTGGGGCCGGAATGGTATGGTATTGACCCACCGGTTACACCATCTTTTGTAATGGGTGATGGCAATTACAAGGATTTTTTCGATTCGCTTAAAAAGTATCGTGATAATACTGACAAATATATACTGGTGATGATTTATGGTTCACATTTTGAAAAAGCTTATTTTGCCAGAGGCATTGAAAACTTTTTGGCAGATATGGCGGGTGAACCTGTATTTGCCCGTAAATTTTTAAATCGAATCATCGAAAAAAATCTGGTTATGCTGGAGAATTTCCTTTGTGCGCCGGAAATTGATGGTGTTTTATTGGGTAGTGATTGGGGAACGCAATTAGATTTAATTATGTCCCCGGATATTTGGCAGGATATGATTCGTCCGGGTGAGCAACGTGAATACGACCTGATTCACAGTTACGGCAAAGATGTATGGGTGCATTCATGCGGGAATATAGAAAAAATAATTTCGTCATTAATAGAAATGGGTCTGGATGTAATTAATCCGGTGCAACCAGAGACGATGGATTTGGCAAGTTTAAAGAAGAATTTTGGCGACAAATTAACATTTTGGGGTGGTATAAGCACACAAAAGGTCTTACCATTTGGTACCCCGGATGAAGTAAAGCAGGAAGTCCGGCGGGTGAAACAGTTGATGTCTGTAAATGGTGGATACATACTGGCACCGTCACAGGAAATCCAGGGGGATGTTCCGATAGAAAATATCATGGCATTAATTGAAGCGGCAAAAGAATAGTAAATTAAACTGTACAAAAATCCTAACTTTTTTGTACATATTTAGTTACTAAAAACTAAAACCTAAGACCTAACGACTTGAGAACCTAACGACCTGAGAACCTAAATAAATTGGATAAGTTTTCAGTTTAAGGGTAATGAATGCCTTGGAAAGGCATTTTAATGAATAACCCCAGGCGTCAGCCTGGGGATTAAAACATACCATTGACTGCGCCTCGGAGAGGTGCGTTTATAATGTCACCTCTTCGAGGCTCATTATAGTTGTCTGTTACTTCCCCAGGCTGACGCCTGGGGTTACTCATTATGTCGCCACTCCGTGGCTAATATAGATTGAACACGGTAGAAATCGATTCTATTTCGAGTAGAAATTAAATGACCTTTATAAAAAATCCTAACTTTTTGTACATATTTAGTTACTAAAAGAAGAACCATAATACCCGTTAATGGAGAAAATAAAATGCAAATTGTACCTATAAATGAAGCCGAAGCGATAATTGACCCGTTTTGGGATACTGAACTGAGTGAATTAAACCAGTGGGAAATTACTGATGGCACTGCCCACGGATTAAATGTCCGTCAAAATTGGTGTTGGGTAGATTTTGAATGGGCGCGTCAACCTGAAAATGGACCGGCATTACGCATGTATCGCCTTTGCGATATTTCTTGTGTGGGTTATGACTTTCTGGTGCTATCTGTAATGGCACCAGAGAAAGCGGTAATCCACATTATTGCGGAAACTGATAAAGGTGTGCATAAATTTATCGCGCCACCTGCGACAATAAAGAAAAAAGAGATTACATTACAACTTGATGACGCACAGTTTTTGCATTCAGTCACCATTGAAATATATGCCGGTGGCGATGGCATTTCCCGGGGGTGGTTTAATTGGCTTGGTTTGCAAAACAGCATGCGTCTGGCAGCAAAATTGAACAACCGAAAAATAACAAATCTGCATTGGGAAAAACACCTGAAAGATGAAACCTTTATACCACAATTCAAACCATCTTACGGGTTATTATTAAACGCTGACGAGATAGAAATATTACGGGAAAAGCATAATGAATTGTTGAGTGATGGTAAAATATCTCCCTTTATCCAGGCAGCGGAAATGGCAAAAGCCATACAACCGGAATCACTGATCAATGATTATGTTAATTTCTGGGGAGATACCCGGTATAATCGCGAACGCGACCATGATAATGTGATACTTAATCATGGCTTAAACCTGGCAATTGCCGGGCATCTGTTGAAAGATAAAGAGTTGTTGCGGTTGGCTGCCCGTTTTGCGTTGAGCATTGGTATGTGTGAAAATTGGGATGATGGTTTTATATGCCGTTTCCCGGGCAGCACTTTTGATCACCGTAGTTTTGTGCAAAGTTTATGCGCTACCGAGGTAGCAGGTATTCTTGATTTAGCCGGTGAATTTTTCACCCCTGTCGGTCGTGATTTTCTGTTGCGCCGACTGGCAGAAGAAGCTATTGGTGCTGTTAATTACAATACCTGGAAATATGATTATATTTTTCATTGCAATCAGTTGGCATGGTTTTCACCCGGACGCATGTTGGCATTGGGGGTATTAAAAAATTTATCCCCACGCGTGCAACCATATATTGAAATCGCTTATCGCGAATTATGCGAAAGCCTGGATTATACCATTCTGCCGGATGGCGGGTATGTGGAAGGTCCAACTTATTTCAGGTGTGTTGGCCGTGATGCCGGTTTGGGCATATATTATTACAGCAGAATAACAGGAAAAGCGATGACAGACTGCATACCGGAATCAATGAAAAGATGTGGTGATTTTGCTGAAGCGATAATAAGCACCAGTGATGCCAATGATGTAATACCGATATGTGATGCCAGTTCAAGCCATGAAATTATCTCGCAGGCTATGATGGCAAATTTACTGCCCCAAAGCGCGTGGGGACGAATGCTGAAAAAAAGTTTCAGCCGAAATGCCGGTTGGCCGGTTACAATTAATGCCGGTTCTGTCCATACAATACCTATAATGGCTGATTCTGCCATCACCTGGGGTATTGCGGAAAGTTTGGGTAGTGTGTCATCCGTAAAACCGTCTTTTGTTTCATTGCCGGTAATGGGTCCGGTGGTTTCGCAACGTTTGGTTGGTAATCAACAGGTTAAGCTATTTATTCAGGGTAATCAGGCAAATTCCGGCCACACCCATGAGGACAAAGGTAG
>CAZNLA010000403.1:0-5211 GCA_964573385.1 uncultured bacterium | reverse complement strand
GTGGTAAAGGTTGGCAGCACCGGTACCGAGACGACCACAAAGGGTATCCGATTAGAAAGGTTAATAACTCTGCGCGATGGCGAACGCGCGTTACGTTGCACTGTTTCTTTAACTAACAACAGCAACGCGGGCAAGGTTACCGGCTACTGGAGTCAGAATAACTTCTGGTTCGGCGGCAAAGAGAACATCACCTGGGCACGTCCCGCCATTCGCGGTATTGATAATTTAGGTGCCGACGCAAAAGGTAGCGAGTGGTTTGGAAATGCCTGGTATTACATGGATGACGCCATCACCGGGTGGAATGGCGCATTTAATAAGGAACGCAAACAAGGCATGATGTGCCTGATGAATTACAATGACCTGTGGCGTATTTACGATAACATATCTGCTGTAACCACCGAATGGATGTATGACAAAGTCGCCATCCCCGCCGGCAAAACCTGGAGCACTGATATAGTGTTAATGCCGGTTGCCGGGGTCACCGGGTTTAAATATGGCAGCGAAAAAATAATCGCTAATTTTGACGTAACCGCTGTGCCGGGCGGATTACAAATAGAACACCAGTTGAGCAAAGGAATAACCGGGTTAAAAGATGTCGTTATAAAAACAAAGGTATGGGGATTGAAAACCCAATGGACCGCAACCGTGCCGGACGCGAAGATTGCGGAACTTACCGAAGGTGTGAATACAGCAGTGGTAAAGGCTGCCGGGGTGGCGGGTATGCCGGCGGGTATAGAAGTTACTGTCACCGGTACCGCGACAGATGGCAAACAGGTTACCGAGGTTTACGGTGACTATTACGGTGGGGCAGAAGGTAAAAATAATGACCCCTTCACCATGAAACCATACCTCTCCTACGACCGACCCGCCAAACAAAAGATTTTTCTGAAACCGGACGTTATACAATATGTGGCGAATGCGGAACCGAAGGTGTTGTACCTGCGGGGTATGTGGCACGAATTTTTCCGTGTTGATGAAGCAGTGAAGTCGGCTTTCCCCAATGCCACCATAACCGATGGTTGGCTGGATAACTCTCCGGTGGGCCTGGCACTGACATATTTCCCCGGCGATTATCCCGCTTTACTCAGTTATGACCTGATAATCCTGGGCAACCTTCCTGCTGCCCCGTTGGATATCGTCGGCCAGGAAATGTTAAAGGATTACGTCGCTGCCGGTGGCAATATCCTCATCCTCGGTGGCGACCAGGCATACGGACAGGCCGGTTTCACCAATAAATCGCTGTTGGAAATGCTGCCTATCGAACCCGGTGACAGGTATAATTGGCGCAAAATAACAGGTGCCCACAACCTGAAGGTAACCGCCGACACCGGCGTAACCCGCGACGTAACCTTTGCCCCACAGGACAGCGTATATTACAATCACTTGTGCAAACCCAAACCCGGCGCCATAACTGCGGTAAAGGCCGGTGACTACCCGGTATTGGTACTGAACACCCCCACAAAAACCACCGGCCACATCGCCTGCGTCCTCGCAACCCCTTTCGGCGAATCCCCCAAAGGAGAAACCGCGTTTTGGGATGCCCCCTCATGGCAGGTACTGATGAAAAATACCGTGACATGGCTTGTGAAGCGGTGATTTAATAAAGATAAACCGTATATATAGCAATAATGGGCAACCACTGGTGGTTGCCCATTGTTATTATCCTTATAACCTTTTCTCTATCACACTTCAATCACCAATCAACGGGCATACCATTACGCATGGTTCTGCCACTACCGGGCGGTAGCGTTTTATGGGGTCGTGTTGGCGCATGGCATATTGCAGGTTTTGGGGGGTTATTTCTGCCGGTGCCGGGATATCCAGGTTTGAACCGAGGTATTTGAAACCGCTGTCGCCCATTATGGCGAATTTTTTTACCCAGTCGCAGGCTTTCCTGTCTATCTGGTTGAAACTGTAATTGTTTCCGTTAAGGTTAAGGTTGACGGTGGTGTTTTTAATGGCGGATGATGGGCAGGCGGTTATGCATTTGTTGCCACATTCCGCGCATTTGTCGGTCATAACAGAAAGTTGTTGTTGCTGAGCGGCGGTGAGTGGGGCATCGGTGATGATGGCGATGGTGCGTTGGCGGATGCCGAATTGTGGTGTTACCAGATGGCCGGAGACGGAAAGTTTGCCCATGCCGGCGGCAATGGCGGCAAAACGGTTGGCAAATAGATCCGGTTGGTCGCCACGGGGACTGGCGGTGACGGATTCGGTGGCGTGCAGGTCGGTGGTTATGGTTGCGCGGTAACCGAGTTTCTGCAGGTATTTCACTATTCTGCTGCCGATAATCATTCCCATCCAATGAGTTACATAGGTTTGGAAAGAATATGGGCCAATTGATTCTGCCGGTGGTTTTACTGCCCATTTCAAAACTTCTTTGTGGTAACGCATGCCGAAAACAAATACGCTTTTTGCCCCGGGAAGGTAATCTTCCGGACGTTTAACGGTGATAGTTTTAATTTTAATATCCGGGTTTGACGGGGTAAAACGTATAGATTTATCGTGGATGTCATAATATTCCATACCATTAAAATGCGGTTCTAACTGGTCTGCCAACAAGTTAATATTTTCCACCGAAGATACGCCCGCCAGGTCGGCACCGATATTTTTCGCGAATGTTATCAGGCTTGCGGTTAAATCACCCGATGAGTCGCCAAAATCACCGGCATTTTTAATGGTTTCATCTATCCGCGTTTGTGGTGGTAACTGCATGCGGGTGATAATGGTGCGGGCGATTAATGTGCGACCGGCATATGTCGGAATACCGGCAATTATCTCTTCACTTATAGTTAATGGTTGGCTGTTGTTTAGTTTTTCATAACTCATTACCGTGCGGAACCCCATATCATCAAATGCCCGGGTCATGTCATAACATTGGGTTTCTAACTGATGACCGCCACCGTGGTAAAACTCGTAGGTATGGGTGTAATCCGGGACATCCAATATCATGGTGATTGCGCTTTTGCCACCCGGCAGGTATTTGCTGATATCTATTCCATCCTTCATTAAACTTTCCGCATCGCTGACAATAATAGCATCGACGCCGTTTGAAATGGCTTTGGCAAATATTTTATCTGTTATTCCCCGCGGTACAATAGTGTCATTAATTGTTGCCCATGGTTTTCTCATTGGGGTGCGGGAATATTCGCGGTCAAACGCGCGCAATTTTTTAGGTACGCAAAACTTCAGGCATTGTCCCATTTCGCCACCACGGATGCCATATTTGGCGACATTCTCCAATATAACTTCCTCGGTAACTATTTCCGGAATATGTAAATCAAGGTCAAGATCAAAATGTTCTCCCCAGGAACATCGCCATAAATTTTTGTTGGGGAATCGGTATTCGTAATCAGCAATTTTTAATATATGTTCGCCGTTAATCTCTTTTGACAGTGCCTGTGCCGGGCAATGTTTTTGACACAGCATACATTTATCACATAATGTGCCGGGTGGTACCAGTGGGTCTTCATCAATTTCCGCGTTGGTTATTACTGTTATAAAACGGTTACGGGCGCCATATTCCGGGGTTAATGCCAGGCCGTTAAAGCCTATTTCCGATAATCCGGCCACCACTGACATATAAATATGGCTGATATCCGGGGCAAACACCGCTTTTAAATCTTTGTATTCGTTATAACGCCATATATTGCTGGACACAATTGGCACTGCGCCATAACCATGTTTTTCTATAAAGGTAGCCATGCGGTATGACATTTCATCTAATTTTGAGTTCATCAGATATTGCACGGCATATGGGCCAATCTCCTGTGGGTGTTCTTCTCCGCCAATTTCCACACAGGCATCCGGGTGGTGGACGGCCATTACAATGACTGTTTTAGCATCCGGGTATATCCCCTGGGGTGACATCATAATAGGCGCGTGTTTGCACCGGTCAATACCACCGAATCCCACCAGGTCAGCGCCTAATTGATAGGCATAATCTTTGATTTCTTCTTTTAATGACATTGTCATTCTCCTTACGCGGATATGTAAATTGATATTTCAACGGCTATTTTTTGTAACGCGGATAATAGTATCTGAATCTTTTCATCATCACAACGGAAAGCAGGTGCGAAGGTACCCATTACACCCCACAACCTGCCGGAAATGGTGTAAACCGGACATGAAATGGCGGTTAAACCGTTAGGCTTTTCATCTATTATGTAGTAACCATCATCGCGTATTTTGTTAATAGCTGTTTTTAAGTTATTTATATCTGTAATTCCATCCCAATTTTCTCCCGGCATTCCCTGGTGCTCTATTATCGCTGAAAGTTCGTCATCCGTTGCGAAGGCGGTGAGTAACCTGCCGGTTGGCTTACTGAAAAATGGCGAACTATCCACTGTGGCATGCGATGCGTGGATTATCTGGTTAGAGTCGACATAACCCACCACAACACGTTCGCCTTCATTTAATATTACGACATTGCAAGCCTCACCATATTCATTAACAAATTTCTGCAGAATAGCGTTAATGCCACCGGTGAAATCCTGCGAACCACATTGAATAACCCGGGCAATGCGATGGCATTTGTTGCCGGTGGTATAAACCCCCCGACCAGTCATGCTCAAATATCCTGTGCCCACCAGTGTCTTTAGCAGATTATGCACAGTTCCTGCAGGCCACCCAAATTCACTGACGATATCAGCAAATGAGACCCCGGTGGCATTAATATCACGCAACACCACCCGGTCCAATAACAACATAGCTTTCCGGACAGATTGGATATTATTACTCTCTTTTTCCATAATACGGAATACCTTTCTGTAATATAGAAAAAGTCTACATTATAAAAATTATCATGTCAAGATATGGTGAAATAATTTGTGATATTTTTTTGAAAAAATATGGTTAGTGGTATATTTTATTGACAGTTCAATGTATTGGACCGCAGGCATCCTGCCTGCCTTCGGGTGGAATTTTAGTTGCGTAAATCAGTAGAAAGAGATGTTGTGTAATATGCTGGGTGCTATATTTTATTGCTAGTTCCATTAGCACGTTACCGGGGAGCAGGCAAGATGCCTGCGGCCCCAGTTTATTGGACCGCAGGCATCTTGCCTGCCTTCGGGTAGAAATTTAGTTGCACAAGTCAGTAGAAAGAGATGTTGTAATATGGTGGGTGCTATATTTTATTGGTAATTCCATTAGCACAATACCGGGGAGCAGGCAAGATGCCTGCGGCCCCAGTTTATTGGACCGCAGGCATCT
>CAZNLA010000402.1:0-5219 GCA_964573385.1 uncultured bacterium | reverse complement strand
ACCAGTCGTCATTCTTCCGGTAAAAAACTCGCTGACCTTTGTGATATTGTAATTGATAACGAATCACCATACGGAGACGCCGCGGTAGAAATACCCGGGTTTCCGCAAAAAGTCGGCCCATTATCATCATTGACAGGCATTGCTATTGTAAATGCTATAGTATCTGAAGTTATATCAAAGCTTGTTGAACGTGGTGAGCAACCACCAGTTTTCCTTAGTGGCAATCTTGACGGTGGCGATGAATATAACTTACGGTTGTTAAAAGAAAATAAACATCGAATTTTCTATATGGACTGATATGAAAAAAATAATTAGCGCGTTACATTTTCCATGGACAAATATAACTGAATGCTGTGAAATAGCCAAAAACGAATTACATTTAGACGGTATTGAGTTTTCTTTAGATAAATCATATAGTCATCCTCATTTATCTGAAGAAGATTATATTTTATTACCTGAAATTACAACCAGACTCAATATTATTGCCGAAGGTCATATTTGGGAGAATCTTGCTTCATTAGGTGAAATTGAAGGTGTAAGAGCATTATTATATTGGGCCGAAATATGCAAAAAGGCTGGTATTACAGGTATTGTCATTCACGGTGGAAGTTATCATGACCAGTTAGAAGGGTTAAAAATCACAGAGCAAATTATCGCTGAAACAATACATATTTATGAGAAAAATAATATCGCGCTAAAATTAGAAAATCATTATCCATTCAAATATAAAAATTGCAACGAACTATACTCCGAAACATGGGAATTCATTTCAATATTCAATAAAATTGATAGTCCTGCATTACAATTTTGTTTTGATACCGGTCACGGACATATGTCAGATAATGGTTGCGAATTAATCAATCATCTGCATAACCGCTTGAGTCATGTCCATCTTGCGGATAATTATGGTGTTGATGATGACCACTGTCCATATAAAAAAGGTTCTGTACCATGGGAAAGTTATTTCCAGGCTTTAAAAGAAAATCATTACAATAAAAACTTTTGTATTGAATTTCCTTTATTTGACAGTACAGAACCTTTTTATCAATGTATTAATGATATTGATAATTTGTTTCTATAGACAATGTTTAATTAATACTCTTGTACCATATGGATTAAGGTCAACATTGTTACGGATTAATGCCCGGGTGAACATGTCCTGATATCCGATGTCATCATATAATGCTATCGACTGCGATTTGTCTGAGAAGTTCATTATAAAAACATACTCATTTGTACCATCAGTACGGTAATTTGCTGTTACACCATATGGTAATACACCATTAAGCGAATGCCGTATTTTCAACTTTTCCAATATAGAATTATAAATCTGATCTAACAAATCATTATTAAATCTGGTTGCCATATAATATACTTTACCGTTGCCGTTGCCGAATTTATTAACTGTCATTGCAGGCGTACCGGAATAAAAGTCATTTGTATAGCAAGCGAGCACCTTTGCAGTGTCAGGATGTATAATTTCACAGAAGGTATGAGCGTCAAATACTCCGGCAATTCCCATTTGATTACCTTCTAAAAATGCAACCGGATTAATTTCATTGGGCGATAAGCAATCAATTTCTTCTGCCCAAATACCCAATAATTTCTTTAATGGTCCGGGGAAACCGCCCAAATTACACAAATCATTTTCATCAACCCAACCTGTCAGGTAAGTTGTAATTAATGTGCCACCATTTTCTACAAATTTTTCTAATTTCTCACAGACCCCGGGTTTTACCATATAAAGCATTGGCATAATAAGCATTTTATATTTATCTATTAACGCATCCGAACTTATCACATCAAATGGTATACCCAATTTCCATAAAGGAATAATGTGTTGATGACATGTCTCTATATATTTTGTCTGGCCATCATTTCGCGGGCCATGGGAATCATTTATTGCCCACATATTTTCCCAATCAATTATTATCGCAACTTCAGATGGAATAGTTGTTCCAACAATATCGTCTAATTTAGCAAGAGTCGAACCGACCTTTGCAACATCACGAAAGACACGATTATGTTCGTTACCCACATGGTCAACAACAGCACCATGAAACTTTTCACATGATCCCCTACTCTTTCGCCATTGAAAATATTGTACAGTATCCGAACCATGCGCTATAGCCTGTAGTGATGATAATAAATGCATACCCGGACGTTTCAGCTTTCCATAATCCTGCCAATTTGTTGCGGATGGTGTTGATTCCATTAACATAAATGGCTTCCCATTTTTCATACTTCTATTTAAATTATGTACCATTGCGGTATATGAAGCAGTATGAACTTCATCTTCATTATGATGCCATGACGGATAACTATCCCAGGATACGACATCAACATGCTCAGCCATTTTATAATAATCTATTACTGGATAAAATCCCATCATATTTGTTGTAACAGGGGTATCAGAATATTCACGAATAGCAGAAATCTCATGTTGCATAAAATCTATATGCCTATCAGATACAAAACGTTTCCAATCCAGATTCATACCATGAACAATCATCTCACCATGAGGCGCAGGCGCTTCAATTTGAGACCAATCAGTATAAGTATGACTCCAGAAAGCTGTATTCCATGCAATATTTAAAGAATCTAAATTGTTATTATATTTCTGTTTTAACCAGTTTCTAAATTTCTCTTCGCATAATGGACAATAACATTCGCCACCATATTCATTTGACAAATGCCATATCAAAAATGCCGGGTGATTATGATACCTTTCTGCCAATCTGCGGTTAATGTCACCAACCTTCTGACGATAAATTGGTGATGTATAACAATGATTATGGCGCGTACCGAATAAATTTCGAACGCGGTTTGAGCCACATCGCAACACCTCAGGATATTTTTGTGCCATCCATGCCGGACGTGCACCTGAAGGTGTGGCCAATACCGCAAAAGCATTTTGTTCTGCTAATCTATCCATGATGTCATCTAACCATGTGAAATTATAAATACCATCTTCTGGTTCTAACGCAGTCCAGGAAAAAATGCCAACACTCATTGCGTTACAACCGGCTAATTTCATTAACCTGAAATCTTCATCAATAATTCCCGGCATATGCAACCACTGATCCGGATTATAATCTCCACCATGCAACATGTGCGGACATTTTAGACTAATTGGGTCATATTTCATTTTATTCTCCTGATATTTTATATAATCTATTCTGTTTAAATATAAAAAACCTTTCATTTTTCGCAAATAAAAAGTATATTAAATCCATGAAGAAAACAGCTTTATCAGATAATCTTTTTTATATCGAGTCATTAGGTTGTGCAAAAAATCAGGTCGACGCAGAACTTATATCAGGTATTTTAATGCAAAATGGTTGGAAAAACACATCAAATGCAGAAGATGCCGACTGTGTAATTATCAATACATGTTCATTTTTAGTATCTTCGCGTGATGAGTCCACACAGGTAATCGAATATTATTCAGAACAGAAAAACAAAAATAATTACAGATTATTAGTTACCGGGTGTTTACCTGAACGAGATAATGAAGGAATATTATCTAAATTTCCAAATATTGACGCAATTGTGGGCATTAACGGTTACCAAAAAATACATGAATTTGCCGCTAAAAAAGATACAAAAGATAAGTTTATACCACAATACTCAGGTGAATACGAAAAAGAAAAATATATTTCACGACCTTTAAGTGGTGGTAATGGTTGGGCATATGTAAAAATCGCGGATGGTTGTGATAATCATTGTACGTATTGCGCAATCCCTGCTATCCGTGGACAATTTCATTCACGACAAATAAAAGATATTACTGATGAAGTAAATAACCTGGTTGAAAATAGAAAAGTTAAAGAAATAATATTAATCGCGCAGGATACCAGCAATTACGGGATTGATATATCTGATAAACAACTTCTCCCACAATTATTAGATGAATTACAAACCATTTCGGATTTGAAGTGGATAAGAATAATGTATACCCATCCTGCCCATATGACCGATGAAATAATCGCGGCAATGAAAAGGAATAATAAAGTTCTTCCATATATAGACATGCCTTTACAACATATCTCAGACCGAATATTAAAAGATATGAATAGAAATATTACAAAGGATGAAATAACAAGATTAATAAGTAACTTAAAAACAGCAATTCCCGGAATAGTAATTCGAACAACATTCATTGTAGGATTTCCCGGTGAAACAGATGAAGAATTTAATGAACTATACAATTTTATTAAACAAACGCAATTCCCACGTTTGGGTGTCTTTCAGTATTCCTGCGAACCCGGTACTATTGCGGCAAATATGCCGGGACATGTAAGTAAAGATATATCTGAAAATAGATTTAATCAGATTATGCAATTGCAACAAAAAATAACAAAAAAATGGGCTGACAAAATGGTCGGAAAAGAATTAGAGATTATTCTGACTGCTGATAATATTACCGAACTTTATCCAGGATATTCATACGCAGGAAGGTCGATTTATGACTCTCCGGATGTTGACGGCTTAGTTATCTTAAAAAATAACGCTAACTATTCACCGGGAGATATTTTAACTGTTAAAATTGATAAACATTTTATTTATGATTTATCCGGTCGTATAATTAATCCTCGCATTTAAATGAAAATTTTGATAAAATTGCTTTTATGAGTAAGAAGATTCACGATATTGAACCAATGCCATTAGAAATACAGAATGTTATTTTAGCTGCAATTGAGTTTTATGATACTGATTGGGCAGAATCCTTAGCAGAATTAGAAAGATTAGCTGAAACAGCAAACGGAAAAGTAACAGGTGTAATAACCCAAAAACGTGACAAGCCTGATCCTGCTACTTTTTTTGGTAAAGGTAAAATCGAAGAAATTAAAGATTTAATGGTCAGAACAGACGCAGAAATTTTAATTGTAGATGGCGAAATATCACCTTCTCAGCAGAGAAATATTCAGAAAGCTATTGATGTACAAGTAATTGACCGAACCGGTCTTATTTTGGATATTTTTGCGCGTCGTGCCCATACCGCAGAAGGAAAACTTCAGGTTGAACTTGCGCAATTAGAATATCTGTTACCTCGCCTAGCTAATATGTGGTCACACTTAGAAAGAATCCGTGGTGGTATTGGCCTTCGTGGTCCTGGTGAAACTCAAATTGAAACTGACAGACGATTAGTCAGAGATAAGATATCAATGCTGGAAAAAAAGGTTGATGAAATCAAGCATCGCCGAAGAGTTCAAAGA
>CAZNLA010000401.1:0-5221 GCA_964573385.1 uncultured bacterium | reverse complement strand
TCCTGTTGTACAATATTTGCTAAAGTATCTTCAAACGATACTTCTTTACGGGTATAACCAGGGGTATCCGCATTAGCAATATTATCAGCGATAGCTTTTTGTCTTTCTGTGGTACCATCAAGCACTTTTGCCAAAATTGAATTGGTACGATTTGAAAATATATCTATCATTTTTTCCTCTATTCAGCAATTAGTTAAGATTTATTTGCGGAATAACTATACGAGAAATAGCAAGACGGGATTTTAAGATATTATTATCACATTCACAGTGAGACTTATGGAGAATTTGAAATGTAATTAAACAAATTTGGTAATTAATCACTTCACCAATAAGCAATAAAAGCAGATGGATAATATTATCTTCTGTCTGATTTATGCTATTTTCGGAGGTTGAAAGATATAGTCAGTTAGTTGTAGTGGGATGATTTTGTTATAAAGAAAGGTAACAGGATAACTTTGTGAAATGCCGGCAGATATGGCAATATCGTCGATGCGCAATTCATCAAAATCATCACATTCTATTTGTAGTGATATTGAAACAGGGGTATCATGGTTAGTGTGACACGCAATGACATTAACGTTTACAGCAATAAATATCGCCAAAATAAACGCCAAAACCATAATTTTATTCTTTATACCATGAATAAATTGCATATTACAATTCCAAAGATAGACTGCTAATTGATTATACCATAAAACAAGCAGAATATACTACTTGTTTATATATTTTTTACTTTCACGTATCGTTATGAAAAAGTTGTTGCCTGCCGTCGAGAACGAATTAATTTTACAATTTCAAACCAGACAACACTGGAAATGCCTGTTGCCAGACAGATTCCAACCTGCTGGAAAGTAAGATATGAAAACTGGAACAGATTTGCCAATACCGGAATATTCAGCAAAGCTATCATTAATATCGTTGCGCCTCCTACAACCCACCACATCGCACTGTTGGATGAACGCAATGTTGAAATCAGGCTTCTCGTCCAGGAAACATTGGACAGAATGAGCATAAGATTTGCTACAATTAATGTTATAAAAGCCATCGTTCTCGATATATTTTCTCCCACGCTTTCACGTAAAAAGATAAAGACACCTAGGCTGGCAAAGAGAATACAAGTTCCCTGAATAAGACTCATTATAAGTGTGCTTGTATCGAATATCGATTCATGTGATGAGCGGGGCGGGCGATTCATTACATTGCTTTCTTCTGGTTCAGCCTCATATACGGTAGAACAAGCGGGGTCGATAATTAATTCCATTAGTACAATATGAATGGGAAGCAGCAACAATGGCCAACCCAATACAACCGGAATCAACGATAGACCGGCAATCGGCACATGGATGGAAAAGATATATGCCATGGCTTTTCGCAAATTATCATAAATACGGCGACCCAATCGCACGGCAGCCACGATAGATGAAAAATCATCATCCAATAGTACTAAGCCGGCGGCTTCACGCGCAACATCTGTTCCGCGTCCCCCCATTGCAATGCCTATATCAGCAGCTTTAAGTGCCGGCGCATCATTTACTCCATCGCCTGTCATTGCCACTACTTCGCCAGTGGCCTGCAATGCCTGTACCAGACGTAATTTCTGCTCTGGTACAACACGGGCAAATACATTTACCGTACGCACCCGCTCGCACAGAGCAACCTCGTCAATGCACATTAATTCATCGCCGGTCATAATATTTTCCGGCAATATTAACCCTATTTGCCGTGCAATTGTACGCGCTGTTGCAGGATAATCACCGGTAATCATAACAACACGAATACCGGCAGTGGCACATTCCGCAATAGCAGCCGGTACAGATGGTCGTACCGGGTCAATTAGACCAACTAACCCGATAAAACGAAATGTAAAATCGTGTTGAATTTCTGGAAGCGCATTTACATCAGACACATCGGCACACGCGACACCAAGCACACGCAACCCACATTCTGCCATTTCATTAATACTGATTCCAAGGGTATGCCGTTGTTCATCATTAAAGTGGCACAGGTCTGCAATAGCCTCTGGTGCTCCCTTAGCAGCGATAGTATATGTGTTGCGGGTTGACGACTGCCAGACTTGCGACATCGCCAGCAATTCCTGCGACAGCGGATACTGGTGGACGATAGACCAGTCATTATGCAGGTGTTCTGTTTCAGCCAGATACTCTTGACCAAAACGATGAAACGCTTTTTCCATCGGGTCAAATGGATCGCGCTGACTGGCTAAAATAGAGAACTCAACTAATTCATGCAGCTCTTCAGGTAGTAGTTCTTTACGTCCGGGGATTACCTGATAAGTTCTATCATCTGAGCGCAACTCGCCGACTGACATTTGATTCAGGGTGAGTGTACCGGTTTTGTCAACACATAAAACGGTTGCTGATCCCAATATTTCCACTGCATGCATACGCCGCGCCAGCACTTGGCGACGTGATATGCGCCAGGCACCCAGAGCAAGAAATATCGTTAATACTACCGGAAATTCTTCGGGCAGCATCGCCATCGCCAGAGCTATTCCAGCCAGAACACCATGTAGCCAATCACCGCGAAACAGACCATAAGCCAGCACGACAATAATACTCATTGCCAATCCTGTAATTGCCAGATTGCGTACTAACCGTCCGGTTTGCTGCTGAAGAGCAGTTTTGTCTGGTTGCAGTAATTGCAGCGATTTTCCGATTTTTCCGATTTCTGTAAATAAACCCGTTTGCAGAATTTCTAATGTCGCCTGCCCCTGCACAACTAATGTACCTGAAAAAACGAATGGTTCATCATCGCCGCCGGGCTGTTTTAGTTTTAAATCGCCATCCCAGATAGATTTTCGTACCGGTACTGATTCTCCAGTAAGGAGCGATTCATCAATTGATAGATTTATGAAAGAACGAACTGATCCATCTGCCGGAATACGGTCTCCTTCTGCCACCAGTACAATATCACCCACCACTACTTCGCGTCCAGGGATATAGCACGCGTCACCATCGCGAATGACACGCGCTCGGGGACTGGATAAGTTTTTCAATGCCTGTAGTGCATTTTCAGTTTTACGTTCCTGGTATAGTGTTATGCCAATTACCACAAATACGAACGCAAGCAGTAGCAATGCTTCCTGTATGTCACCCAGCAGCAAATAAATCGCGCCACCGCCAAGTAGCAGCAGAAACATTGGCTCTCGAATTACTTCGATAGCAATTTCCCAGATACTTCGCGGTTTTGCTGACGGCAATTCATTCGGCCCATCACGCAACAATCGCGCCGACGCTTCAACCGATGAAAGACCTGTTATGGTATTCAGCTTTTCTAAATCCATCATACTACCTCACTCAGAATAATCATATTATACTCTAAAATAATTAAATAATTCTAAAGACTCTTGCATAACCTGTTTTTCTGTACGGAACGTCGTCCCCGACGTTCCTCATTGATAGATAAACTATCTCTTTTCGGAATGCTGAGGACAGCATTCCCTACAATTTACTAGAGGTTTTGCAAAAGCCTGTCTAATTTCCTATTTACGGGTATAACCGGGTGTTTCTACATTGGCAATATTATCCGCTATAGCTTTTTGCCACTCTGCGGCACCATCCAAAACTTTTGCCAGAACGGCATTGGTGAGATTAATGAATATATCATTCATTTTTATCACCTATTTTTACTGGTTTATTCAATTCAACAGATTCTGTTGGAATGACTATATTGGATTTCGAGTTAGATGATGTCAATAATGACGCCACGATAGAAATAATTAATACACCAATTACCACGTATAGCGCAATAATGATGGGTATTTTATAGAAATCGGTTAAAAACATTTTTACACCCACAAAAACTAGAATTAAAGCAAGACCATAATTTAGTAGGTGAAACCGATGCATCATGCCAGCAAGAGCAAAGTACAACGACCGCAATCCGAGGATTGCAAATACATTTGATGTATATACAATAAAAGGATCACGGGAGATTGATAGTATAGCCGGTACAGAATCAACTGCGAAAATTAAATCTGTTGTTTCTATCAGGACCAAAACCACCATTAACGGAGTCGCCCATCGTTTTCCTTCCTGCATGATAAAAAATTTACCGCCAACATAATCGTCAGTTATCGGCATTAATTTGCGAAAGAGCTTTAAAACTGGATTGTGTTCTGGTTGAATTCCCTTACTTTTTTCCATAACCAGCTTTATTCCAGTAATAATCAATAATGCTCCAAATACATAAATCATCCAATGAAACTTCTCAATTAACGCAATGCCTGTCAATATAAAAATTGCACGCAAGACTAGTGCACCGAGAATTCCCCAGAAAAGCACCTTGTGTTGTAATTTTGCAGGAACTCGAAAATATGTAAAAATCATTAACATTACAAAAAGATTATCTACACTGAGTGATTCTTCAATGAGATAACCAGTTAGAAATTGCATACCTATTTCAGGTCCACGCCAAACATACACAACGCATGCAAAGATTAACGCAAGGCTAATCCAAAAAGCACTGCGCAACATTGACTCTTTAAACTTAACAACATGGTCTTTACGGTTGAATACCCCCAGGTCAAGTGCCAACATAATCAGTATAAAAATATTGAACCCAACCCAAAGACAAATAGATTGCGACATAATTGCTCCAATTCAGCATAAATTAAATTAATAGTGATAAAATACTTGATAAGCATAAATATCATGTATTTAGTGAGAGTTAAAAATGCGAAATCAGATAAATTTATACTTGTATTGCCATTTTACAATAAAAATTTATGGCAGAATGTATAGAAGAAATGAATAGCCTTTAAATCTCCTGTATAACAATATAATTAGTTTGTACAGAGCGATAAAGGTGTCTTATGTCGACATAACATAATACGAAACAGTACTGATATCACATATGTTATGCCATCTCTGGAGGCTGAAAAATAAAGGTGGAAAGCTGCAGAATTTTGATGTCTGCATAGAGGTATGTTATAGAATGATCCGCTGAAACGGCTGCAGAAGGAGCAACATTTTCTATTCGTACTTCATCTACGTAATCGCATTCAACACATTCGCAAATAGAAACAGGTATGTTTAAGCTATGGCACGTACTAATAGCACTATCATTAATAACGACTATCGTCATCAATATTAATGCTGCAACAGCAAACCTCATAAACCAGATAGCCACCAAACGACCTTGAATATAATTCACAGTAATCCCATAGATCCTAAAAATCAATGATTTTCAGGATATTTTT
>CAZNLA010000400.1:0-5233 GCA_964573385.1 uncultured bacterium | reverse complement strand
GCCCTGGCGACGCAATTTAGATAACAGGAACACTAGGTCGTGCCGCATCCGGATTAATAGCCCTTGAATCTAATCAACCTATTCCAATTGATTTAACATCTGCAGTTGACGCGCAAATGCGTCCTACAGCACGTCTTAAAGAAGGAAAAGCATTAGGCGAAAGCGGCATTATAACATCGATGATGGATTTAAGTGATGGCGTAGCTACAGACCTGAACAGATTATGCCGTCGTAGCAGAGTTGGCGCCATAATTCATGAAGCGATGTTACCGGTAGATGAAATTGTAGAGCGAGTATTAAATTGGGTTGGTGATACCAGAAATCCTGTAGAAATAGCGTTAAACGGTGGCGAAGATTTTGAATTAATATTTACAGCACCTGATGATGCTGATGATGAGTTAAGACATTTGTGCGATATTCCAATAACAAAAATAGGTGAGATTACTACTGGTGACTGGGTAGTCATACATCATATTGACGGTAGTAGTACACCATTACACTGGGGATTTACCCACCCTATTGGGGCATAGTAAGTGAAAATAGCATACTTTGATTGTATTTGCGGTATTAGTGGCAATATGACACTAGGCGCAATGATTGCCGCAGGTTTATCAACCGACATACTTATAAATGAACTAAACAAAGTCCATTTACATGGATGGGAATTAAAAATTGATAACGTTGTTAAAAAAGGCATCGCTGCCATACATTTAGATGTTATTGAAAAACATCATCACCACCATGATAATCATGAACATCACCATCCACACCGTGGCTTATATGATATTATCGAAATTATTAATGACAGCCATCTTCATTCAGATATTAAAAATACAGCTATAAAAATTTTCACCAGACTGGGCGAAGCGGAAGCAGATGTGCATGGTACAACACCAGACAAAGTGCATTTTCATGAAGTCGGCGCAGTCGATGCCATTATTGATATTGTGGGTGCCGCTATTGGAATTTTTCATTTAGGCATTGAGAAAGTCTATGCATCTGCGATTCCAACCGGTAACGGATGGGTTAAATGCGCGCATGGAACATTACCTATACCCGCGCCTGCCACTGCCTACCTACTTCGTGGTGCAAATATTGCAAATAATGATATCCAGGGAGAATTAACCACCCCCACCGGAGCAGCAATTATTACAACATTGGCAGAAGGTTACTGTAACCTGCCCGCCATGAAAATTAATAATATCGGGTATGGCGCAGGCACAAAAGATTTTGACATACCAAATGTTATGCGAATATTTATCGGTGAAAATGACGAGAAAAAAATAGACCGGGTAATATCTTTAGAGTTTAATGTTGACGATTGCAGTGGTGAATCGATTGGATATTTAATGGAAAAAACATTGCAAAACGGCGCTTTAGATATTTTCTATACCCCGGTACAGATGAAAAAAAATCGTCCGGGAGTTATGGTAACAGTATTATGCAAACATCAGGATGAAGATAATATTGTACGATTGTTGCTGAGCGAATCGACAACATTAGGTATCAGACGAAATGAAATTACCAGATACATTTTACCGCGAGAAATAGTAATAGTCGCAACACCGTTAGGCGATATCCGTGTAAAAACAACAACATTTGAAGGCATTAAAAAGTTCGCACCTGAATATGAAGATTGTAAAAAGATAGCAGAAAACTCTAACATTCCATTAACAGAAGTTTTCAATACCGCTATTCATCATCTAATGAAAAATGATTGATACCCATTGTCACCTGAATCATCCGGATTTAATTAACCATATCGAACTGTTAATTAAGAATGCTAACAGTGTCGATATTAACAAGTTTATTGTCCCCGGTTGGGATGAAAAAAGTTCGTATGATTCAATAACGCTAAGTAAAAAACATCCTGATATTATTTTTCCGGCAATAGGTATTCATCCATGGTTTACTTCTGTAGACACACCGACATTTATCGAAGATATCTGTAACTATTCACCACCAGTTGCCATCGGTGAGATTGGATTGGATAACAACACATCCCAAAGCATAAATGAGCAGATTATAACCTTTAAATACATGCTTGATATCGCCAGAAAATTCGATTTACCAGTTATAATTCACGCGCGAAGTAATTGGGAGATAATATTAGATATTCTTCGTGAGAACCCCGTCTGTGGCGTAATGCATGCATATTCCGGCAGTGCCGATATGATGCGCCAATTCATCGACATTGGCATGCACATCTCTTTCGCAGCATCAATCACCCGGCCAAATAATAAAAAGATAAAACTTTGTGCTAATACTATTCCATTTGACCGCATGTTAATTGAAACCGATGCACCGGGTATGGCAATACATGGTCAGGAAAAAGGAAAAGGTATGCCGGAAAATCTGCTTATTATCGCGCAAACGGTTGCAGAAATGCGACAAATATCGGTAGCGGAACTGGTTATGCAATGTGATGCTAACGCAAAAAAGCTTTTTGGAATTAAATAAAATCCATTGAAATATTAACAGTGTATTTTATTGGCCCATCCGGATATTTAAAGACAGGACTTTCACTCATAAGGGTATTCTTGCTTAAAAAAGGTCGCTTCGACAGGCTCAGTGACCGGTCACTGAGCCTGTCGAAGTGACATTAAGCGAAAGTCCTGTAATGAAAATTTCAATTTATCACGATTTCAGTAAAATTTTAATTAAAGAGTCCAATAATGGTTGTGAAAAATTAGATAATAAATCAATTATTAACACCCCGGCCATCACATATTGAACTCCCATCATCAATATCCTATCCAAGGTAGTTTGCTTTTCATCGGTAGCCATTCTGTATGTAGACATTAATTCAACGGCGGCTTTAACTCCAGATTCCAATTCCTTTTGCGTCGGTTTGCGCGTTGTCCACCTTTCCTGAATCCAACTTCCCACTTTACGCCATGATAATGAAATTACAATTACCATCCAAATAGTGATAACCGTCACAACGCTTATATTTACCTGCCCCCAGTGAGTACGCAATGATAACGCGATTAATGTCACTCCCAGGTATATAAACGACAGGATAGCAATTAAATTAGTGCCACAACGGGGATGTATCCGCGACATTTTAGCTACATTTTCTACCGAAAGTGGTTCACCATTTTCTATAGCATTGACAGACATATGCTCCGCAGCATGGTATCCGGACATAAATGGCGCATAACGTAATACCACCAGGAATAAAAATGTCGTAAATATCGAATTAAAAACCACAAAAGTCAACTCTGCCTGTGGTGATATAATAGCCTGAACAGGTAAATCAGAAAATAATAATGAGTAATTCCTGAATAATTGCAGATGAGTAAAATTATATATCAATGCAGACAAAACAACTGTAAAGTTCTGAATTATCCATAGTGACAACGCCATTAATAATCCTGTTAAAAACAACGCAAATTTACCGACACCGGCATTAATTGAACTGGTGTATAAGTAAACACCCAGTGGTGTCGCCATTCCGCCTATTCTTGGAGGTGGAGGATTATGGGTAATAACCCCTAATATATCAGCACAATTTAACCACCCAATATATACATTGCCGGAAACTACCGGAAACCCGGAGACACTCTTTTCCAGAAAAAACTGCTTTGCCGCCTGAATTGTGAAATGCGGATAAATCACCTGTTCCGGTTGTTCCATTATCATATTAATTGAGATTACTTCAATTAAAGTTGGCTGTTCATTAGCGATTCTTAAAAGTTTTTCTGTAGATACAATACCGACTAATTTACTCTTTGCAACCACCGGCAAATAATCATTTTTTTCTGTTTGAAATAAAATAATAGCCTTTCCGGCAGTATCATCAGGTGATAAAGTTTTTATATGTTTTATTAATGTAGATATATTGTCTGTCAGGTTCATACCGGGTAATTATACAGGTATTCTGATAGTTATGATAGGTTAAATTGGAAATTGGAAATTGCAAATTATTATCGGACCGATTTGACCGATCCGTCCGATAATTTATTTACCATTTGCAATTTCCAATTTGCAATTTTCAATTTCCTAATTGCCTTTGGCGAAATCGCTTATATCATCTACGATTTCTTCTACCTTTTTTTTTGCCTTTGAAAAGATAGAATCTTTCTTTCCGGCATCGGCATCACCAAATTCTTTGGCGAGTTCTTCTAAAATTTCCCGTTCGCGATGTGATAATGATGTCGGTACAGCAATACTCACGACAAAATGCAAATCACCACGTATATTTTTATTATGCAAATCAGGCATTCCTTTCCCTTTAATACGGAAGGTTTGTCCTGGTTGTGTTCCTGCCGGAATGGCATATTCAGCATCACCATCAATTAATGTTTTTACATGAATATTTCCACCCAACGCCGCGGTTGTAAAAGGTATATCCATTCGCCGTTCTAAATCAACACCACTACGTTGAAATACCTGGTCTTCTTTAATGAATAACTGTATCATCAAATCGCCTGCCTGCGCGCCTCGCATACCGGCATTACCTTTTCCACGATGCCGAATTCGTGACCCGGTATCAACACCCGGTGGCACGGTAACGGTAATCGATTCAGATATTCGCACCCGTCCTGTTCCACTGCATTCCTTACATGGATTAGGAATTATTTCTCCGGTTGCACCACAACGGTCGCATGGGACCTGTGTCTGTACCTGCATACCGAAGATGCCGGCAACAGTTTGTCGTCTTTGTCCCAAACCGCTACAAGCCGGACACTTAATTGCGCTACTGCCACCGGCAGAACCGGTACCATGACAGGTGTTGCATGTTGTCTGGTGTGGTACCCGAATATTCTTTTCAATCCCTCTGGCAGCCTCTTCCAACGTTATTTCCAAATCATACCGTAGAGATTCACCAGTTGGGTCCGGACGCGATTGGCCTCCGACATTGCCAAAGAATGATTCGAATATATCATTTATTCCACCGCCGAAACCGAAATCACTACCACCACTAAAATTCCCCTGACGCGGTCCATCATGCCCGTATTGGTCATACATAGCACGTTTCTGCGGGTTACTTAAAACCTCATAAGCTTCGCCAACTTCTTTAAACTTTTCTTCTGACTTTGGATCGTTATTATTTACATCCGGGTGATGCTGACGTGCCAACCGACGGTAATTTTTCTTTATCTCTTCTGCAGAAGCGTCGCGGCTTACCCCTAATAATTCATAATAATCGTGTTTTTCTGCCATATTATTGCACATCCACTCATAACAAAACCGGCTACAGTATCTGCGCCGGTTTTGAGATTATTTT
>CAZNLA010000399.1:0-5248 GCA_964573385.1 uncultured bacterium | reverse complement strand
GCTCAGCGACCGGTCACTGAGCCTGTCGAAGTGACCTTAAGCGAAAGTCCTGATTTAATTAACCACAAAAGAACTCAAATTTTACTCAAAACTACCACTGAACTCTATCGGCTTATTATCGCCAAACTGCACATTCGTCTTTATCTCTAAATCAGCACCTGTTTCGCTAAACTTGCATGTAAAGGTCTGATAAAACGGTGTTTCGTAATATCGCAATGTAATCTGTAATGTTTCATCTGTTTTAAAACAACCACTGGCGGCGACATTCAGCTTTTTACCACCCAGTGGTAAAGTAATTTTACTGTATATCCACTTTTCAACACCGCAATTTATAATTTGCTCGCGTTTTCCTTTATAGATAGTCATCTTAATCTGGCCATCACAAATATCAAATTTCATGCCGGTTATCTTATGATCGTTCGCCTTAAAGATTATCTTTTTACCGGATACAATGCCAGTTGCCGTTAATATCCCTTTCGGCGCGTTGTGGCACAGATTGTTAGTGAATGCAGTCAATTTTTTCACAGCAATATCATCCGGTGGCAACGCCGATGACTGCAAGGCAGGCAACAGATGTTGCCACACCTTATTCAACACATTCTGCATATCACCAAGCCCTGCTGTTATTGCCAATACCACATCCTCATCCTGTATTACCACACAATACTGCCCAAATGCGCCATCGCCACGGTAAGCATTATGCCGGCAACACCAGAACTGATATCCGTACCCCTGTTCCCAATCGCTATCCGGGTCATCACCATTTGATATATGTTTTGATGTCGCATCGTATACCCAATCCTCGGAAATCAGGCGTTGCCCCATCCACACCCCATTATTCAAATACAGTTGTCCAAACTTCGCGATATCTTCGGTCTTAACAGACAAACCAAACCCGCCGGTATTTATCCCCATCGGGCATGATTCCCATTTTGAGCCGGTAATATTTAAAGGTTTAAAAAGGCGCGGACGCAGATAATCTATCAATTTGACACCGGTGATTTTTTGCAATATTGCTGAAAGCATGTAGGTGGCAGCAGTGTTGTAGCAGAAAAATGTTCCGGGTCGTCTTTCGGGCGGAAGAGACAGAAAAGTTCTTACCCAATCTTTACTATCACGGACAATTCCTGTCGGGTCTTTTTCATGACCGGTTGTCATTGACAGCAGATGACGAATCTTCATCGCCTTCAGATTATCACCAGGTTCATCGGGTGATTCATCCGGAAAAAATGATAAAACAGAGTCATCATCAGCTAACAAACCCTCATGAATAGCCATGCCAATAGCCGTGGATGTAAAACTTTTACTTAAGGAAAACAGCATATGCGGAATCTCCGGTCCATACGGATCCCACCATCCTTCCGCAATTACTCTGCTATTCCGCAGTAACATAAAACTATGCAACTCGTTGACATTTTTGTTAATATCATCAATAAAATCATAAATTGCCGACAATGATATCCCCTGCTTTTCCGGGGTGCTTCGCGGTAACATTATATTAAACGACATTTTTTCATTCTCCCATAACATATTAAATTCGCTTCAGGTCACTTCGACAGGCTCAGTGACCAGTCGCTGAGCCTGTCGAAGCGACCATAATTAAGCATCTTTCTCTTTCAAAAAGCGGTTCTGTTTTGAGTAAAATCGCTTTTTATAAACTTTACCCTTTGCGGATTTTATAGTCAAGGTAAAATGATATAAATTTACATAGATGGACAGGGTAGACAAGATAAAATTTCAATTATTTGAACATGTAATAGCTAAACCATTTTTCATAACTATATATTGCAATTCCCCAAAAGTCCTACCACATTAATCCCCTACCAGTGGACTCACTCTTATACAAATTTATATTTTTCACAAATATTGGCTGGTATGGTAGGGGAGCTGTCCCCAGCTCCCGCGACAGAACCTGACACGTAAAACAATAAAGCGTAACGACGACACAATATTTTGCATGGTTCCGTTTTAACGTCCTTATTTTGTCGATAGTAAAAATATATATTATAAAAACGATACCGTCGCGGGTACTGAGGACAGTTCCCCCATAATATTCTACATATCTGATTCTGATTGTTTATTTACGTTCATTAATTCCTAAAACAGTTAATTCCATAGCCCACGGCAACGCCGCTGGGAAAGTTTACAAATAAAATCCAACGCTCTGTAAGAGCATAATTCCTTCGTTTTAGGAATATTGCTCTTACAGAGCGCAGTCTTGTGATGATATCAAGTCCCAGCGGCGTTGCCGTGGGCTATGGAATTAATAGATAATAGAATTAAGAAAAGATATGTTGAAAACTATGCAGTTCCCCTACCTTTAAAGCATACCATTTATATTCTATCAAAACGTCTAATTATCCATAAACATACAACTTGTGTATAAAACACGGCTCATAGATAGAGAAAGAACATCAATCCGGGATTAACACTATTTGGCGTAGCCAGTAAGGTGTCGATAATATCAGGATTTTTTGTACGGATTTTGTTATTACCAGCCTATATCCTGTTTATCCTGTATATCCATGTAAATTTTCAATTCTATATTTTAAAAATAAATGTTAAAATACCACCATGTTACCCACTCAAAGGATATTTATAATGAACACATTGCCGTATCGTAATCCCGCGTTGCCTGTTAAAGAACGGGTGGCAGATTTGCTTTCCCGTATGACAGTTGAAGAAAAGACCGGGCAACTGTTGCAACCGGAAGGTGGATGGCAGTCATATACACGCGATGGTGAAGATATCAGCATAACCCCTGAGTGGGAAAAGAAGATTGTTGAGCAGGGAATCGGCGCGTTATACGGTTTGCATCGTGCTGACCCATGGACGCAGGTAACCCTGGAGAAAGGCCTATTCCCCCGCCATAGCGCAAAGGCATCGAATATGGCACAACGACTGGCTGTAGAGAAAACCCGGTTGGGCATCCCCATGCTGTTATCCGAGGAAGCACCCCACGGACACCAGGCAATCGGCGCCACCATATTTCCCTGTGGCATCAGCCTGGGACAAAGTTGGGACCCGGTACTGATTCGCAAAGTTGGCGCTATAATCGGCAGTGAAGTAGCATCCCGCGGTGGCCACCTTAGTTATGGTCCGATTTGCGACCTGGCACTGGAACCGCGTTGGAGCCGATGTGAAGAATCATTTGGTGAAGACCCATACCACGCCGGCATACTTGCCGCCGCCATGGTGCATGGGGTACAGGATGACGGTGGTATGGGCCGTGTGCGGTGTACCCTGAAACATTACATCGGATACGGCGCAACCCAGGGTGGACGTAATGGCAGCGCGGCGCATTTTGGCCCGCGGGAATTACAATCTGTCTACCTGCCGCCATTTGCCGCCGCCATTAATGCCGGAGCAGGCAGTCTGATGGCGAGTTATAACGCGGTTGACGGTGAACCAGTGATAGGCAGTTACCGACTGATGACCGAAGTATTGCGCGATGAATTGGGTTTCAAAGGAATTGTAGTGGGAGACGGCCACGCGGCGGAAAACCTGTATAACACCTACCGCGCCACCACCACCGGCCCGGCGGCTATTGCAGAGGCAGTACGTTGCGGTACCGATTTGTCGTTGTGGGATATCGCCGCCGAATATTTAACCGAAGAAGTAACTTCCGGACGTCTGGAAATGGCCGACCTTGACCGCGCCGTCGGCAGAATATTAGAGATGAAATTCCAACTCGGATTATTTGAGAATCCGTATATTGACGAAGAATTACCCGAGAAAATAGTCTGTTCGCCAGCACACCGCGAAGTTGCATTGGAAGCAGCACGGGCAGGATTGGTGCTGTTGAAAAATGATAAATCGATTTTACCACTGCCTGCAAATATCAAAAAACTGGCTGTAATCGGCCCAAATGCAGACGCTATGTATAACCAGTTAGGCGACTACACCGCGCCTCAGCCAGAAGGAATAGCCAGCACCCCACTATCGGCATTGCGCAAAATGCTGCCGAATTGCGAAATCACTTACGCGCGTGGGTGCAGCATCAACAATCCGGATACTTCCGGCATATTCGCTGCTGTAGCGGCAGCACAAACTGCCGGTATCTGTATAGCCGTCATCGGTGGCTCCAGTGCCCGTGATTTCAACGCCTGTTTCAACGCAAACGGTGCGGTAGATATCAGCAATACCGGAGATTTCGAGATGGATTCCGGCGAAGGGGTAGACCGTTGCACCCTTGGCCTGCGTGGCGCGCAACAGGAAATGCTGGAAGCAATCCACGCCGCCTGCATTCCGATAATCGCGATATTAATAAAGGGACGGCCGATGGCATTGCCATGGCTAAAAGAAAACGCCGCCGCGATTATTGACGCCGGTTACCCGGGAATGGAAGGCGGCACCGCCATCGCCGAAGCGATAATCGGCGCATACAACCCCGGTGGACGCCTGGCAATGACCGCACCCACCGAAGTGGGAACCTTGCCGGTTTACTACCACCACCAGGAAGTCGGCTGGAACAGCTACCTGGAAAGCGATGGCAAAGCAATGTGGCGATTTGGCGACGGTATGAGCTATACCCAATTTGAATATCTTGATTGCAAAATATGCGGTTCAGATAAAATTAATCAAAATAATGGCATCAACCTGTTAGTAACCATAAAAAACATCGGCAAAGTAGCCGGCGACGAAGTAATACAGGTTTATATCCACCAGCAGCAAGCCCCATTCTCGCGCCCGGCATACACCCTGCATGCATTCACCCGGGTAAACCTGCAAGCCGGCGAAACCAGAGAAGTAGAACTAACCCTTTCCCCAGAAGCCTTCGCGTTACCAGACCGCAGTGGCAAATTAACCTGGTATCCCGGAGAGTTTAAAATTATGTTAGGCGGGTCACAGGACGCGGTGAAAGAGCTGGTAGTGGTTAGTGGGTAGTGGGTATATAGGAAATCATTGAATTACCAGTATGTAGTTTTTTGTTTGCGTTTTTAGTAATTGTAAAAAATGTTATCTATTGCCAGTTCCATTAGCGCATCACCGGGGAGCAGGCATCTTGCCTGCCCCAGGTTGGAATTTTAATGGAATTACCAGTATGAAGTTTTTTGTTTGCATTTTTTGTAATTGTAAAAGAAATTATCTATTGCCAGTACCATTAGCACATCACCGGGGAGCAGGCTAGGAAGCCTGCGGCCCCAGTGTATTGGACCGCAGGCATCTTGCCTGCCCCATGTTGGAATTTTAAATAGAATTACCAGTATGAAGTTTTTTGTTTACGTTTTTAGTAATTGTAAAAAAT
>CAZNLA010000398.1:0-5312 GCA_964573385.1 uncultured bacterium | reverse complement strand
ATTGTAAACCATTTGGCCAACTAATTCTACCGCGATACCCCCATTGTACGGTACCGTCAATATTAAACCGGCCATAATCAAAACCTTTTAACGACCCGGTTATGTCATAACCGTTATCCAACGCATACATGCTGTTGTCTTCTGTGTCATTTAACAATGGACGGAAATCCGCAAATGTTTCCGGCGCGGTGAAATTATAAATCGGTCTGCCATCTTTTTCTATCTTAACAGCACGGAAAAATTGTCCTTTTGCCCAAATGGTCAAATCCGCGTCAACGTATGAAATGTTGCTGACCTGCCCTTTGCCGGTTGGTATAATCTCTTCCGGTTGTATTGCCTGGTCATTATTTTGGTCAACCCAGATAGACGCGATGCCTTTGGTCTCAAGAATTGGTTTAAATATGTCACCATCGCGCATATAAAATATTTTGGTTGCGGAATCCAAACCGTATTGATGACCATTTTTTGCGGTAAAGGGACGAAAACCACCATTGTGGGTAGAAAAACCACCCGGGGTATTTGGATTTTTTGACCGCCAACAGGTGGCGTATGGTTTTGATGTTTTCTTTTTCCAGTCCACTTTCCAGATAGTCCCATCACAATAAACCTCGTCCGGTCTTTGCGGGTCCATCCAGATAAAACTGGAATAATGTGCGGCGCCAAAGAACTCTTTAACCAGTTTCCCGCTTTTCGCGTTCCACACACTTACCCGTTTCGGATAGTCAATGGATTCCATCACCCAGATGTGGTCCTTTGCGTCAATGGCGATACTGGTGGGAGACAGCATACCGGCGGGGTTAAACCTGCCAATTAATGGCCGACCACCGGTTTTACCGATGCTTTTGCGGTATTTGCCATCCGGCGAAAAGACGGATATATTTTGCAATTCACCTTTATTTGATACATAAATTATGCCATTGGCAGATATAGCGACACCAGACGGGTGATCTAAATGATCTGCAATTTGCAGAGTCGGTTTGCCGTCCTGCAACAGGAGAAATTTATTATCACTGATAACAGCAATCTGACCATCCGGGGATACTGCCATATTGCCGGGAGACGGCAGATTCCAGGATGTTAAAAAATCGCCGGTGGCAGAGTCGTAAATAGCAATTAACTGTCGCTCTTTAAAAGCGATATAAAGTTTGCCTTTACTGTATGTCATGCCGGAAACGTTATTAATATTGGGATTGGTATTGGCATCACCACCAGCAGGTATTATTAATGTTGGCGCGCCATTGCCCCATGCCAGTGGACGTCCATCTTTGATATCAAAGCATCTCAACCCGGTGCCAAATTCATTAGTATCCGCGAATATACGGGAACCATCTGATGTTATAAATCGTTGAGAATTAATAATTCCCCATTGCTTTTTGCCTTCAAGGTCTGTGCGTATTAATCCCGAACCGCATTCATTGTAACTCCACGCCAACAGCATGCTGTCGCCAACGGCGCAAACGGCGGATGGCGCGCCATGGTCACCCCCCCAACCGCCGGTATTATCATCATTTTTATATGCCGGTTGGCCGGAATTATGCAATGACATTATATATTTTGTGGTGATTGGTTGGTGATAAAGCCCTTTCCATTTATACTCGCCCGCCGGTAGCAATTTACCGGTTTCATCAAGTCCATCCCAGTTTTCAACCACATGTCCGGCATGGCGGGGGGTGGACGCAGTTAAAACCCGGACGACTTCTTTCTTATCATTAACCAGTATAATGCTAACCTCACCATTTTCCGGCAAGTCATACGCGAAAGTGCATGGTTGTGGTTTTGCCGGTGCCGTGCTGATTTCTACAGTTTCTTTGGAGAGATTACCGGTTTTGGAGAATATTAATTTACCCCAACACCCGGAGTTCTGGTACGCGAATCCCGGAACCGCTTTCAAATCATACGCCCAACCAGCATCCCGCAGAGTCATTAACCCATCTGTCCGACCAAAATTGAACTGGTACGTTGCCGCTACGATATCACCACCCTGTGGCGGGTTGATTGCCCCCAACGTTTTCCATGGGATACGGTATTCAAAGGTGTATCCTTTTTTATCCGGCGTCAGTTGATATGCTGCCTGAAACATATCTTTTGGCATAACCCCAAATTTACCGGCACCCGGCAACGAACGATATGCCATGCTGGTGCCTGCCTGCAGACACGGTTCCTGCCGGTCGGAGTAATACCATAATAAAAGATGGATAATCTGGTCGGATGACTCTTTGTCACCGGAATATTTAGCAACCGGATACCCCAACGCCGGGTCTATAGTCAGACGAAACTGAATAGAATCCGCATCCCATGCCCGGTCGCCATTGCTTTCCGGTGAATGCCGGTTCATTATCAATATCGGTTTATGCACTTCACCACCCAGATACAGGGCGTCATGGTCATACATTACAACCATTTTGCCGTATTGCACATCGCGGGTGGCCGCCATAACATAAGTTTCCAATTCCGCAGACCTGTCCCAATCATTCAGACTGCCATCAATCTTCAATTGCCCTGGTGTTGGCACCGCAAACATGCGCGAATGCCGACCATTCCCGTTTTCCTGCGCGTCACTGTTGATACAAAATATTACCAGCAACAACAACAGCATGGTAACAACAGTAAAGATATTCATCATTTTTCTCCATTTTCTGGTTAGGTATTAGGTCGTTTGTAACGAAATCCTTACAGAAAAAGTAAGGATTTTTATAAAGGTGACTGAACTTGTACTCGAAATAACATCGATTTCAACCGAGTTCTACCAATTTCGTACGATTTCAATCGATTTTTCCTGTTTTCAATATATATTAGCCACGGAGTGGCGAGATAATGATTAACCCCAGGCGTCAGCCTGGGGAAGTAACAGACAATTAAAATGAGCCTCGTAGAGGCGACATTATAAACACACCTCTTCGAGGCGCAGTCAATGGTATGTTTTAATCCCCAGGCTTACGCCTGGGGTTACTCATTAAAATGCCTTTACAAGGCATTCATTACCCTTAAACTGAAAACGTACCCGATTTAGGTTTTACTATGGTGGGACAGACACCTTTCTGGCTTCGCCACTCGGTGTCAGTCCCGGATTTGATATATACTTACTAATACTGATTCAACCTATAATTATTCATCACAAGAGAACGCATAGATCGCAAAAGAAAAAAATCAAAACTCTTTGTGTTCTTTGTGTTCCTTCGCGGTGAATATACTTCTTACGGTGTCCCCAAAATTATCCGGGCAAAATCCGCGGGGTTTTTGCCGTAGTGTATGCCTGGTGTCCAGGCCAGATAATTAAATCCTTTTCCGGGTTGCGAATCTGCGTCGCTGACTACAAGGGTTGACCGGAAGGTTTTGCCTGCGGCAGGTTTAAACGGCGCCAACCTGTTCCACGGAATAATTATTTCGTATAACACTGTCCCATTTTCTTTGCTTACAGTGCTTTTAAACTGCATATCCGCGCCGACGGCATCTTTTGCTGAGTTCCAATAGCGGTAAATGGTATCTTTGTCAGGATATGAACAGAATGCCAGTTCGTAACGTCCATCCGGTTTGCCGGTTTCCGACATCAGGAATGCCGGCATCAATACATCCTGCGACCACGCCATCATTTCGTTGGCCTGTTGTATATGTTCACTGTCGCTGACCAGGGCGGCGAGATACAGTGCCGATTCATCCCACTTTAGGAAAAATTTACCGCTTAAATCGGCAGGTCCACCCCATAACGCTTTTTTGCCGGTAACCGCCGGATTTATGAAGCAGTTTTTATCCAGAGTAAATGTAGTCGCGTCTTTCCAGTCATCCATTTTCCCGGTTAATTCCGGCTTTGTTTTGGCGTAATTAATGGTCAGTTGCGGTGTTATTTCCACGGTGCGGGTAATAATCATCGGGTATGCCAAGTCCTGGCACCATCGCCATTTTGCAGTTACCGTCGGCGCAGGCATTAAAGTTTCACCACCATTAGCGTTTAATGAAAACTTTACCGATACCCGTTTGCCGGCTTCCACGGTGAAGGCGGATTCGGCGGGTGTTACTGTCCAACCATTCGGGCAGTTCCAATTTAATGTGCCGGTAGTGGCAAAAATACCGGGGTTAGCAATGGTTACAGTAACTTCATTTTTCAGCAATTTCATCTGATTCCAATCTGCTTCCAACGGGGTCATGCTGATATTAAGTGGTGATTGGTTGAAACTTGCGATAACCAATGCGTCATAACGCGACACCACCGCGGTGGCAGGTTCCAATACAAAATCATGTTTTTTCGGGGTATTCAATGCGTAACAAGCGACTTCTGCCGCGGCAATCGCCTTGATTGCGGCATTTATGGCGATAACGTCATCCGGTGTCGCCTTGTCAGTGGCTTTCCCCTCGCCATCGGCCTTGCCAGCAAAGATGTACTGGCGCCAGAAGGTTGTTTCTATTGTTTGTTTTGTTCTAACGGCATCCATAACTTTTAATGCCTGTTCATACATGGGGGTATTTGTATAACGGGATATATTTACCCCATCGTTCAATTCCGCGGTTGAAATTGTCGCTATATAGTTATTATCAATGCTTAATTTATATGATGGCGCGGTTAATCCGGTTACTTTTAATAAATCCGCACTCAGGTTATCATCCAGACGAACCAAAAAGGCGAATGGCCGCGCTTCTGTTGGGGTTGGATACGGCAACGAATCGCATACCTGCTGAAAATTAACTTTACCTTCATTAATATTCAACCCGGTAATCGCGCATCGTTTAGCATCTGTCACTTTGGCATTAACAGCATCAATATCAACTGACGATACCAGCGACGTAGCCCCCAGGCCCTGTAATAAATGGTACGCAATTAATGTTTGCCCTTCGCGTTGCGGATGCACCCCATCACGGCTTAACTGGAAGGTTGCGCCTGCGGCAACTTTGCCCAGTCCCATACTTTGCCCATACAACAAACCGGTATCAACAAATGGCACATTAAGCCGGTTGGCAAGTTTCTCTTCCTCGCGACCGAATGTCAGCATGGTATATGGGTAAACCTCATGAGATACCCAACGGGTATCCGCTGAAACAGAGGTTTCATTGGGGATTGGTGATGCCAATGCTACCCGCATCTTTGGATTTGCCTGTTTGGCCATGGTCACAGATTTTTCAATATTCGACAACCATTTTTCCAACGAACCGGATGTTAACGCGCTATAACCACCATCATTAAACCCCATGTTATAGGTGAATATATCCGCTTTGTTTTCTATAACATCGCGATTAAACCGTGCTATAGAACCACTGTTATCGCCACTTACCCCACGGTTAAAAAAATGGTTTCTCCACTGTGGATAACGCGTAAGCACATA
>CAZNLA010000397.1:0-5351 GCA_964573385.1 uncultured bacterium | reverse complement strand
ATCTTTAATTTTAAATCATCTTCATTAGTAAATGACCGGAATTTTAATTTAACATTTTCCGCGGTATTAAATGTTGTCTGGTGCAAAAATATATGTATAAATGGATCACCAGGTTTAAGCAATAAATCTTTTTCAACCGTCTTCCCTTCATCAACAGTAATATTAAAACTTTCATTATGTGCTTCAGTTGAAATATTGCATTGATAATTGCCAACTGGCAACCTGCTGAAATAAAAGCATCCATCTTTATCGGTAGTAGTCCTGAATATTCGCTGTTTATCATTAAATTCTTCATCTTTATCATCTTTCACACGATATATATGAAATTCGAAGTTCTTTACGCTATGCATATCTTCAGCTAATTTTATACATCCTTTAAACGCGCCAACAGGAGTTTCCACGGACATAAGATTAGACATGGCAGCAAACGCACAAATGGCAAAAATTATAGTTAGGATGATTGACCAATTTAATTTACGCATTGCTTTGCTCCTTTTTTCTGATGACTTCAAGGACAAAAACAATAAGAATAGGAATAAACAATACCATTGCTCCTATATGAGCAAATGAACGGGTTATTACTAAATGCTGATCAATAAAAATAGGGATAATTTGTATTGAAGAGATAACTGTTAAAATAATTAACGGTATTGGTGACACTTTAATGAGTTTTTCCCTTTCATCCTGACCTACCATCTGTATAAGCAATATCCAACCAATGGCAGCCAATAACATACCGGTGATAATTGCCCACAACCCACTGATATTCCATAAACTATACGCAATTGGTGGTAATAATATAACTGCTAAAAATATCATTGCCATCTGTATCCATAATTTCCATCTTTTCATATTTATATCTATTAACAATCCATTAATAACTTTGATGGCAATCCATACAACTCCTGCGCCAATTATTATCGCAATCTGATTAAATTGAACCTGAAAATCAAGAAGCATTTTTCCATGTGCCTGATATTGCAAATATTTTTCTAAACCCATAAATAATAACAAAGCGACAAATGTAAAAGATATCTCTGTAAATAAGCGATTTTTTCTGTAGGCAATTGCCGGACATGTAATAACAGATAATGCTGTTGCCGCCGCCATCATCTGACCTAACCCACCCATATATCGTAACGAGATAGTTGACACAGAAATAATGAAAATTCCGGAAATAATCAATAAAGATAATGGTATTTTTGCAATATCTTTATAAATATGTAAAATTATTCCGATTAAAATAAACGCGACACCCCCAACAACAGCAGGTAAATAATTTACTTCTTTAAGCAGATATTTGCTTATTACAAACAATGATAAAGAAATTAATGCAACAGAGGAAATGCTTACCAGCATGAAATCTTTTATTTTAAAGTTATCACAATCTGTCCTAACTAATAACGAAACAACCAGAATCATACAAGATAACACTATCTGCGGTATCAACCAATATGGTGCGTGAATTATTGTTGCGTTACCTGTGAATGGAAATATTATCGCTAATCTGGAGCCAATGGCAGCGATTGATATCGAAATTATAAACAGTGTAAGTAAATTTACCCCACCGATATTGTCAGTCAACTTACTATCCGCCAAATTGATAGAAATGATGCCAATTATTGCAATTAAAACCGCGCCTATTGCTATTCCGACCAGAAGGTCGGTCGGGTCTCCCCTGAAGATGAAAATAACAGGGGCGGTTCCCAGGATGGCGAGAGAAACTGTCGATACAATCCTGCGAACCCAACCGATGCCATCAAAACTGCCGGTCGCTTCAAATATTGCGATAATCCCTAAAATACCACCAATCAAAAATCCCCACCCAATATGCATCCCTTGTGAAAAAGGTGGCGCGCATGGCAAAGTGCATAAAACCATTACAACAGTTAAGGCAAAACAATATATTAATGTTTTACCAATATGTAATGACTTCATATTGGCAAGCCGATTGGAGGCGGGTGTTGTAAGTGAAACAATTAACCCGCAAAGTGCAAGCAATGTTACAATAAGTGATAGAGTGATAAACATACCATTTCCTTCCTGTGTTGGCTGGTTGATAACATTATTATACATTCATATTATCCAGTTGTTACAGAAATATGAAAAAAATGTTAAATTTTTATAATGCAGTAAAGGGATAGATAAAATGCTGTTGAAAAATGAATGTGTTAATATAATACAAAGGAAAGAAAATGCATTCAGCAACATCATTAAAAACAGAATATTTAATAAATCCTATCGGAATCGATGTGTTAAAACCACGATTCTGCTGGATTATGACAGACGTAACGACTGGTGCCACCCAAACAGCATATCAGATTCAGGCAGCATCAACTGTAAATGCTTTACAAGCAGGCAATGCCGATTTATGGGATAGCGGTAAAGTAATCACTGACCAGTCTATACATGTTATATATGGCGGTAAAGAACTATCATCACGTGATTTAGTTTACTGGCGGGTGAAAATATGGAATGAAAATGAAATTGAATCTGCATGGTCAGAAATAACGTCGTTTGAAATAGGCCTGATAAATAATAGTGAATGGGTAGGAAAGTGGATAGGTACAAATATTGTAGGCGGTAAAAATAATACTGCACCGGTACCATTTTTGCGGAATGAATTGATAATAGATGAAGATATTGCGTCTGCAAGATTATATATCACCGCGTTAGGATTATATGAACCATATATAAATGGTAAAAAAGTCGGAGTTGATTTGTTTACCCCGGGTTGGACAGATTATAAAAAACGTTTGCAATACCGCGTATACGATGTTACAGAATCTTTAATAAAAGGTACTAATGCTGTAGGCGTAATTCTGGGTGACGGATGGTATGCTGGTCATATTAGTTGGGAAGGTCGCATGATATATGGTGATCGTCCAAAATTATTGGCACAATTAGAAGTAACATTAAAAAATGGTAAAAAAATAACATTGGCAACTGATGAAAACTGGAAATTTTCTACTGGACCAATTGTTGAATCTGATATATATATGGGTGAAACATACGATGCTAACCGGGAAATAAACGGATGGAACTTATCTGATTATGATGATTCGCAATGGCGTAAAGTGTTAATATTCAACGAGAATGTTAATATAGTAGCTTCACCCGGTCCGGCAATGCGCGTGCAGGAACAACTAAAACCTATTTCACCGGTAAGTATAATAAGGGACTGGTCCAATGCATTTAATATATATGATCTTGGGCAAAATATGGTGGGTAATATATGCGTAAAAATGCGTGGAAAAGCAGGTGATACAGTTAAGATAAGATACGCAGAAGTATTGGACAAAGGAAAAATGTATACAACCAACCTACGTTCTGCCCGTGCCACAGATTACTATACCTTTAAAGACAATGAAATTGTTGAATATATGCCAAAGTTTACATTTCATGGTTTCCGTTATGTTGAGTTTACTGGTATAAGTGCTGAAGATATTTTAGAAGTTACCGGTATGGTTATCCATTCTGATATGGTGACAACCAGCGAATTTGAATGTAATGACCCATTAATTAACCAGTTACAACACAATATTATTTGGGGACAAAAAGGCAATTACATCGATATACCAACTGATTGCCCGCAACGCGATGAAAGATTAGGTTGGACTGGTGACGCCCAGGTATTTATCCGCACTGCGGCATTTAACTTTGATATCGCGCCTTTCTTCACAAAATGGCTATTTGATATGGTAGATTCCCAGAATGATGATGGTTCATATCCTTCTGTTGTACCTGCTATTAAAAGTTGTAGCAGTGATGGCGGTCCGGCATGGGCAGACGCAGGGATTATATGTCCATGGACAATTTATAAATGTTATGGTGATACAGAAATTATTTCAAAAAATTACAATAGCATGAAAAGATACATGCAACATTTATATGATACCAGTGATGGTTTAATAAGACCACCTATTATGTATGGTGATTGGCTTTCTATAAATGCTGAAACCCCGCGGGATTTGATTGGCACAGCATTCTTTGCATATGACGCTACCTTGATGGCAGAAATATCTAGCGTGTTAGGTTTTGCAGATGACGCAAAATATTACAAAGAATTATTTGAAAAAGTTAAGATAGCATTTAATAACAGATACGTGACACCAGACGGATTAATAGTAAGTGGAACCCAAACATCATATTTATTAGCATTGCATTTTAATCTGCTTAATGAAGATATTATCCCAATGGCTATAAAGAAATTAACAGAAGATATTGAAAGCAGGGGTAATAAAATTTCCACAGGATTTGTTGGGTCTCCATATGTTAATCTGGTATTAACCGCACTCGGTAAAAATGATGTTGCATATAAACTACTACACCAGACAGAATGGCCTTCATGGTTATATGCGGTAACCCAGGGTGCAACAACCATTTGGGAACGTTGGGACGGTTGGACACATGACAAAGGATTTCAGGATGCCGGCATGAATTCCTTTAATCATTATGCTTATGGTGCAATTGGAGCATGGATGTATGCTGACATGGCCGGGATTGACATGTTAAAACCAGCATATAAGCATATACTAATCGCACCGAAACCAGGTGGAAATATTAATCAGGCCTGTGGAAAATTACAAACAATGTATGGTGAAATCATCAGTGACTGGAAAATTGAGAATGATAAATTCACTATCAACATTGTTATACCTGCCAACACAATCGCTACTGTAGTTTTGCCGTTATGTGCTGAAGATTTTTATGAGAACAATAAAAAAGTAACAGGTGAATCTATTAGTAATGGCATAAAGTTTGACATTAAAGCCGGAAAATATTCGTTTTCAGGCTCATTAAAAAAATAATTTGGCTAATATTGCCCAAATTTGATATAATTTTGCCCATCCATGCAGGAATTAACTGATGGATGGGCAATTTTAATATAGTAATCCCGTTTAGCACTACTTTTTAAAGGAAAAAATCATGAATCATCATGAATTTGAAAAGCGCCTGCATCGTTTACACGCAGAATATGAAGAGTTAGTAACCCGTCCAAATTCAGTAGATGAAAACTGGTACAATGGAATTTATGACAGATATACCTATCCGGTATTGACGAATAATCATACACCACTTTTCTGGCGATTTGATTTAAATCCTAAAACAAATCCCTATTTAATGGAAAGACTTGGAATAAACTGCACATTTAATGCCGGAGCAATCGAGTTTAATGGTAAAATATGTTTAATGGTTCGCGTTGAAGGCAATGACAGAAAATCATTCTTTGCGGTTGCTGAAAGCCAGAATGGTATTGATAATTTCCGATTTTGGGATTATCCGGTGTTAATGCCGGAAACAGAAGACCCAGACATTAATGTTTATGATATGAGACTGGTAAAACATGA
>CAZNLA010000396.1:0-5377 GCA_964573385.1 uncultured bacterium | reverse complement strand
CCTTGACAAGGAGGGGTGGCCGAAGGTCGGGGTGGTTTTCGCCTACCACAAACCTTCAACCTAAAAATTTAAAAAAATAGGTCCTGCAAAAGCCTCTATAAATTGCAATTTATTTTAATCCCCACCCCTAAATCCCCACCCCGAATGGAGAAGGGCAGAACATCAATCAGGGACTGATACCGAGTGACGAAGTCAGGAAGGTGTCTGTCCCATCAGGATTATAGTTACTGCCTAAACAATCATCCCTAACCCCTGAAAACTGAAAACTAACCCCTGAAAACTAAACCGATTCCATCTCTTTTTTTTCATCATTAAAACGGGTAATTATTAGATACGGGATAAATGATACCGCGTAACATAACAGAAGTTTTGCACCATCTTTGTAAAAAACATCAATAAACCACTGGTCCTCTGCCCATAGATAGTTGATTCTGAATATAACGAAATGAATAAAGTAGATAAAGGGCAATATAAATGCCATACGATATTTAAGCATCATTATGGTAGTTGAATAAATCAAGGCACTGTTAATAAGAAAATACCCAAGGTAAAAATTATCAGATGTAAAATTAATAGATATAAATCCCAGACAAATATTTAAACATGGCAATAAAATGCTGAAAATCTTAAATTTCCTGACTAACAATACTGACGAATAAATTAAAATACCAGTAATGAAAAATACAAAGATATGAGTCATATATTCGATAATATTATTTTCAAAACTATCACCGAATACCCAGGGAAAAGCAATGTAGATGAACAACTGAGCAATAATTGATGTTGTAACCGCATCAATTATTCTGATGAGAATATCTTTCATTTTTTCTGATATTTTTACGCGGATAACGCTATACAAAATAAATGTTATGATAAAAACAGTGCCAAAGATGGCCAAAACAGGCAAGATTCTATCTTTATCACTTTCAAACATATCAACTATTTGCTGTGTATAGAGTATATATATTACAAACAGTGTTAATATATGCAAAATGAAAGATATCTTTAAAACCATGCCGATTTTAAAGATTATTTGTTTCAGTTTATCTGATATTTTCATCAAATTTGCTCCTCAGTTAATTTATCCGGCGGAAATATAAATTGGGCTTCCGCGGCAATCAGGGGTGAAATATCCTGCTGGTATATTTTCAGGTGTTCGCGGGTTTCATCTGTCCATCCATTGCCATGATTAATATCACCAATCATGGCGGCAAGGGCAAAATGCCGTAACCGTTCGTCACCACTATCAATAAAAGACTGTTCAACTATCCGAATATCTTTACCGTCAATACGATATGAATTTGTTAAACATTCTGCCGTTGCTACCTGCGTTTCCGCGGTGAATGCAGAATCGTTAACCGCATTTCTTAATATTTCAACAACTTCTGACCATGGCAAATGTTTTATTGTCAATTTCAATTTTGCTTTTAACAACAATGGGTCAATGGATATTTTGTTGATTATTTTTCTTATAAAAACCGGCAAATTCACTTTTTCAATACCCAGCATTCCGGTTATAGAATTGCTGATATAGTCCAATATCACCTTTAATGAACGCCGGTGGGGTAAAATCGACTGCATCGCGTTAACAATCACGTCATTATCCGAATTAATATATGTGGACATTAACGCGTAAAGACCACTTGAATATTCATCAGAGATGTCGCTTTTAATCGCTTGCATTAATGGGTTTACCAATACTCGGTCCGGGTCTGATATCGGATACATTGTGCATCGTTTCAGAATTTCCAATCGTACTGTTATATCAGGATGATTCAATAATAATACAAAGACATTCAACAATTTTCGCTTTGATTTATCTGACAATCCATACGCCGGCAGGTTTGCTACTGCGTTTGCCAATGCCTGGTCTTCGTTAATGGCGGCAGCATTAAATATCTCCCACGCTTCATCACGTTCCATATGGTTCCATAATGCCCGGATTAACGCCACCCTTACATCACGGTGCAAAGTATCATTATTCTGCGTTAACAGATATTGAAAAGCCTTTTCACCCGGCAACTCACCGATTAACCGCAAAACCTCTTTCGCGACAGTAACACGTTTTAACGATACCGTTGTTAACACAGACAATGCACGACCGGCATCCATATTAAATATTATTACCCGCAAGGCATAAATGGCATTACGCGCGCGGTCATCATCCAACGCATCCAATAATAACTGCACCCCCTGGTCGTCATCCAGGCTGCTGAGTGCCTGTAATGACCAGTCACGAATATTTATATGCGTATTGGTTAATTGAGCGGATTCCAGCAGTGCTGTATGCTGTATGCCGGGGATTAATGCCAGTTGTTTAATAATCCGAAACTGCACGGTGGAGTTGTATTGCGGGTCAGTTATTATCTGAGACAAAATGGCTGCAAATTTATTTCTTTGTAAATTTGTCCAATTTTGAAAACCACCATAAAAAACAGGAACGAAAACTGTTTTACCGGTGCTGAACCTGCCTTTAAACGGTTTCTGCATTAGCATAAGGGGCAACAAATCCTGTCGGTATC
Source organism: uncultured bacterium (assembly GCA_964573385.1). Lineage (GTDB taxonomy): Bacteria > Armatimonadota > Hebobacteria > CAIYQO01 > CAIYQO01 > JBAXQQ01. Next base: position 2,855 of record CAZNLA010000396.1, on the reverse strand, counting down.
TATGCAGGCACATGTGTATTTCACTGCAGGTAATCCAACTTCTATCTGTTTTTAATAACGCGGGTACTAACAGACTAAAACGTTTTTTGTCATACTTGCGGAATATTTGCAATATAGAATCTGCTATGCCGGGGGAACGTGTTTCCAGTAGCACCTTCTCTAATATATTCAGCAACGCGGTGAAGTTCTTAATCCTGTGTCTCAGACTATTTGCCGTTGCCAATAAACTTCTGTCACGGTCCTGCTTTTCCCAGTCAGATAAAACCGGAGTAATAACAGGTATTATCTGTTTGATATCAATTTCAGATACTGCTGTTCCAAAACCGTCAAAATTAATTCTACCGCGTTCCTTAACTAATACACCCAACCATTTAACCACCCATTCCGGATGAAAAGACAACATGCGCAACAAAAACTTCTCAATTAACCCGACAGTCTGTGGTGACAAATCTTTGGCATCCAATGCAAACCGTATCAATTGTCCCAATCCCTGCAAATCTGTATTATTCCAACGTGATGGTGGCAAATCTGCTAAACCATGAAATATTGATTCTCGTACCGGGTCTTGTTCGTATTGACTCTTACATAATAAATTAATTAATTCCGGCAATTTCTCTCTTTGATAACGTGTCGCTTTGATAAGTGTAGACAACGCGGATTTTCTTAAATCCGGATTAGGATCATTCAAATATGCTTGCACATGCTCCATCACTTCATCCCATGGCAAAAATGCAGCATACCCAATACGCAATGCAGGCCGTACAGATAACCCGGCATATCTTAAATGCAGCCGTGCCTCTGTCTGTCGAATTTTGATATCAAATAATTCTAAAATGTGTGTTTCAATTACTTGTGTATTCTTTTTAAAATGGGCAATTAACCAGTCACCATGTTGTAAAAACTGTTCGTGTGACAAACTTTTTGCCCATGGGTTATTTTTATGCCTGCCCAGTTTACGCTGATCAATCAACTCTATTAACAACTCTGATTTTAAAAGTGGGGTGCTTTTGCCGAAATCAACTCTGGTAAAACCGGGGTTCGCAATAACTAATTCAGCAATTTGATCAGGAAATTTTTGCGCTAATCTTTGTATAGGAATACCACTGACCGGCATGATCTCAGCTATCTTTTTCAGCAATAACAACGCCTGTGACGGCGATGAAAATGATAAAGCATCAAATACTTGGCGATAAACGGTATCGTAGTCATGGTTATATTCCTGGGTATTATCTACCCAATTATTTAAAATCTGTAATACTGTTAGCGGATGACGCTTTGCCATGCGTACCTGGTCATTTGGCGACATCAACAGGTAATATTCTGTCGCGCAATTTGCTATCGTTTCTGACGACGCATATACCATTAATTTTGAAGATGATTTATCTGTTAATAAAGGGGTTACATAAGCATCAATAACTGCCTGTCGTTTACGCTTTGATAAGACAACTAATAACCGTTTGGCTTCTTTTGTCGGCATTAACTGCAAACTGCTCAAAATAACATCGTCATCGCCGCATAACAACGGAACCATTTTAATCGCCTGCATACGAATAATTCGGGATGGGTCCCTCAACGACCTGGCCGCACGCGCACCATCGCGACTGCCATAACATGCTAATAACGATAACCATCGTCCATAAAAATCTCCATTTTCCATCTCTGCCAGCAGTTTAACTTCCCCACGTTTCCCCAACGCCACCATATAACTCACCCGGTCATGGTTGGTCATGCCTTCTACGTGACTCACCAATTGCTTAATAGTCATATTCAGATTACCTTCAATAAATTATTTCTACCGCAAATAATCATACCATACTGCGTTGGTTAAAGCTAATATTTACAGGACTTTCGCTTAAGGTCACTTCGACAGGCTCAGTGACCGGTCGCTGAGCCTGTCGAAGCGACCAATTTCATGCAGATTTCGCTAAAAAGCGAAAGTCCTGTATTTATATGAAAATAACTCCAGCTGGGTTAAATATTTAATTCCTAATAATGTTAATTCGATAGCCCACGGAAACGCCGCTGGGACTTGATATCATCACAAAGATTACGCTCTGTAAGAGCAATATTCCTTCGTTTTTAGGGTGTCAGTAACCATATTCACATAAAAATAGTCAGGATTTTACAAGACTAATCATGGTGGTGTCACATCGTATATTGCAAAATAAAATTAGCCACGGAGTGGCGACTTAATGAGTAACCCCAGGCGCAAGCCTGGGGGGAGTTAATAGATAGAGATGCGCCTCGTAGAGGTGACTTTATAAACGCACCTCTACGAGGCGCAGTCAAAGGTTGCATTTGACCCCAGGCTTGCGCCTGGGGTTACTTATTAAAATGCCTTTACAAGGCAAAGTAGCAATGAAAACTGATAACTTTTCCAATTTATTTGGGTTAGGATCAATGCTCTGCAATATCATCAGACACTTTAGTTGGTTTTAATCTGTTATAAAGGTACATTATCAGGAAAATTAATGAAGAAGGAATTAATGAAATTGAATCTATTAAGGTTGATTTGCTTAGAAAGTCATAAAATATTATTGAAAATGCAACACCTATCCCATCACCCTTTGATGACATTAATGAAAGTTGGTGGGAAATCATTGAAATAATTAAATATATAACCGGCATCCAATACCATATCTTATTTTTTAATATAAGATAACCAATTGAATAAAAAACAATCCCAATAATAACGAAATTAATAAGATGTGTTTCAACTTGGGGGAGAAAATTATTCATTGGGTCCAATAATTGAGGTTGCAGTACAAAAATCAATATCTGCATTGATATCGCTGTTATTAATATTGTAACTACCCTTAAAATATTCGACTTCATTTTTTGGGATATTTTTATCA
>CAZNLA010000395.1:0-5378 GCA_964573385.1 uncultured bacterium | reverse complement strand
GAAAATTAAAATTACCCAGGAAGAAGTTAGTTGGAAAGATCCATATATATCTTTCACCTGCCAGATTGCGTATAAATTAACAAGTTGGTTACCACCCGCGACCATGCAGGTTAAAGGACACTTTTTAATGGTGAAGGTTGATAATGTCTGGAAAGTTCGTGGCAACCAGATAATGCTGGAGTTTTAACCCATCTTTTTATCCATTATTTTAACTGTATAGAAATATCCACAACATGCCTGAAACAATTCCGCGGTATAATAAAATTATGAATACAAACACTGATAATAATTTTCCCAAATTAATTTTAGCATCATGGGTGATAGTTGCCATTGCATTTATTGCGGCGATTGTAGCTTATCTGTATTTACCCCCAACAGTACCGATTCATTTCGGTCTTAATGGCAAACCGGATAATTACGGCAGTAAAAATATGATTATTACAACCCCGTTAATTATTGCGGCAATCAACATATTTTTTCACTATACAGCAAAACGACCCGCGGATAAATTTAATTATCCGGTAGTTATTACCCCGGAAAATGCAGACAACCAATACAATCTTATGAGATATTTCTTTGCGATTATGCGGGTGATAGTAGTTTCTGTAATGACACTGGTATATGGCATGATAATTAACAGCATGTTTATTGGCTATACTGATATGCGCATGATTACTGTAATGATGGGACTTGTAATTGTATCAGTAATTTTACCGGCAGTAATATATGGCCTAAAAGCATCAAAAACTAATTAAACTTTTATTTGCCAACAATATCAGGACTTTCGCACCGGTCACCTGTCTTATTAATGACGCCAGAAGTGGAACTTCTGCAAGATTTCATTAGGGCAATCACCATGTGGTTGCCTGTTTTTTTATAAAAGTGTAAATATTGCTGAACTTCATTAAAATTCATCTTCTCATCTATACAATTTTATATTAATATATGCCAGAGATAACCATAATACCGGTAAATATTGGAGAACTAAAATATGGCATACATATTACCTGATGACGAACGTTTATATCTGCTGGAACTTGCGAAGAAGCAGGCAGATATCGCGGCACTGCCAATAATGGCAAAACGACGTAAAATGTGGACCGATTTAAACGACGGTGTACCTGATACCCGACCACCATTTTGTCTGGAAACATGGACATTTGACCGCGATTTTATGCCGGAAGATATTTATAAATGTAAATCTTCAATTGGTCGCGGATTAGAAAATGGTTTTCTACGCAATATTCGTCATCACGAAATTCTTAATGATGACCATGTTTGTCCAAATACCATAGATACCGGTTGGCATGTCGCATATGACCCGTTCGGCATAGAAATCCCCACCACATATATGAAAGATGCCGAAGGCAAAACCCTGGGATACCATTTTGAATGCCCAATAAAAGATTTGGACGCAGATGGTTATGACATGGTAAAACCTGCTACTTTCAGCCTCAACCGGGAATCGTCATTAGAATACAAATTATTTTTAGAGGAAAACTTTGGTGATATTATGCCGGTTGTCATGCGTTCCGGGGTATACGCAAACAACTATTTAACTCAGCAGTTAATGCGTTTGATGTCCATGGAAACATTTTTTACCGCCATGTATGACTGTCCTGATAAATTGCATGGATTAATGGGTTTACTGCGGGACAACGCAGTGCGCATGGCAAAATGGGCAGAAGCAGAAGGATTGCTAGAACTGAATAACGAAAACCAGTGCACCTGCGGTACATGTTATAACTTTACCACATTGTTGCCGAAGAACAATATTAAACCGGGACAAGTGAAATTAAAAGATATGTGGGCAGGGATGGATAGCCAGGAAACAGTCGGCGTATCCCCCGAACTATTCCACGAATTCTGTTTCCCATATTACCGCGACCTGGCAGAAATGTATGGGTTGGTATATTGGGGATGTTGCGAACCCGCAGACCCTATTTGGGAAACATCACTCAGCAAACTGCCCAATCTCCACGCGGTATCCATTTCAAATTGGGCTAATCAAAACTTTATGGCAGACGCGTTATCCGGCACAGGTATTATTTATTCCCGCAAGCCAAACCCGAACTTATTAGGGGTTGATGTGGTACTTAATGAAGAAGCATGGGCAACAGAAATACGTAATACCCTGGAAATAACTGCTAATAAAAATGTTCAGGTTGAATTAATCGTTCGCGATGTCTATTCAATGCACGGAAACTTGGGCAAAGCAACCCGCGCAGTTGAAATAGCACGACAAGAAATTAATAAATTTTATCCGGAAATGTAATTACATCGGCTTAGCATTTTATATTTCCCAATCTATGTTATAACGACAAAACCGACTGAATTGATATTTATTCAGTCGGTTCTTTTTATTAACTCAATATCAAGACGAGGTTGCTACTTGTTAGTCAAAACAAACAGCAGATATAACCCCATTGCTTGCAGTTGCAGTCATTTTTACAGTTACATTACCACGGAAATAGAAACACATCCATTTTCCTCCCTGATATGCAGTTAGATTATACGCGGAACTGATGAGTGATGAACCGGATGGTGATTGCATGATATTAATTGTAGCTGATCTGCCACCGCCCTGATCCCAGTCAAGAAAATAGACCCGGGCTTTATGAACAGTTGTATCGGCGGCAGCGACATTAATGGTTACATAAAATGAAGCATTCTCATACCAGCACGCCGCAGAACGACTGCCATTGGCCGGGTTAATTGGCGCGCGGGTATCTGTGGTTGTTCCCACCCAGCAATAATTCAGGTTAGATGATGGCACCACACTTTGCACATATGACCCGGTCAGACTATTTACTGTACTGCTGTTGAAATATGACAAAACGTATCCTTTTGTGCCATATTTATAACCGGTACCAGCTGACCAAAAATCACCGGCAGTGGTGGTATCAATAAAGGTTGCTACACTTGGGTCCAGCATAGCGGCCGGGTTAGTTGATGGGAATCCCACCGGAACAAACACAAAACCGGGAATATTAGTATCCGGGAGTTTAGCACCGGTTTCTATTGAAACATGTCCATCTGCCCATGACACCGCAGTCATATTGGAATGACGCGGCGCATAATCAACAGTGCCATTTGCCGCAATTACATTGGGATATGTAGTACCTTCAGCATCACCGGTTAATCCGGATTTCGTTGGGTCGTCAATGGTGCCAAGGGCAAACTTAGAACGCGCTTCCAGATAACCATAACCATTGGTGCGCACTTTGCCTAATGTAGGACAAATCAGCACACCCGGGTCAACCTTGATATCGCTCCAGATTGTTGAAGAAGATGGCAACGTCTCGTCATGGTCCTGGGTATACATTAATATTGAAGTGGATATTTGACGTTGATTGGATACACAGGTAGTTTGCCGCGCCTTTTCACGCGCACGGGCAAAAACCGGAAACAAAATGGCAGCAAGTATGGCAATAATGGCAATTACTACAAGAAGTTCGATAAGAGTAAAGCCACGATGCCCTGTGATAGTTTTTTTCATAAGAGTCTCCTTTAAAAAGCTTTTAAGTTATTGTTAACGTTAATTATATTGTTGTGATGTATCAGTGTCAATATTTTTTTAACAATAGCAGAAATTGAAAAAACTATCTGAATTGTATGGAATGCCGTCTTCGGCATTCCGTTAATAGGGAGTTTCTATATCAAAGAGGAATGCCGGGGACGGCATTCCATACAGAAATAAAGGATGCTAACAACAAAATCTGTACAAATAACATCAGGATTTTAGACTGAACTTTTATAATAGTCACTTTACCAGTCTCAGTGACCGGTCGCTAACCATGTCGAAGCGACCATTTCTATTTTCTCTTCGACAGTAAAAGTCCTGATATTATATACCATCCACTTAATTATCATAAATAATTGCCACTGACTACTTACCATTACTGACAAAAAAAAGGTTTATCGCTATACTTGTCGGGAGGTATAACATGCAATATCGTCAGTTAGGCAACACTGGACATTCCCTGTCATTCATCGGTTTTGGTGGCATTGTCGTTAGCAATGAGGAACAGGCAACCGCCGATGCAATGGTGAAACGCGCCGTTGAACTTGGCATTAATTACTTCGATGTCGCACCGAGTTATGGCGATGCCGAGGTGAAGTTGGGAAATGCGTTATTGCCTTACAGAGATACGGTATTTCTCGCCGGAAAAACAGGAAAACGTGACAGAAAGGGAGCGGAAGAAGAGTTACAAGCGACGTTGCGCAACCTGCAGACGCCGTATCTTGATCTTTACCAGTTCCACGGTGTAATGCGGATAGATGAAGTAGAGCAGATCTTTGCACCTGGTGGCGCTATGGAGACTGTGCTGGCCGCACGCGATGCCGGTCAGGTGCATCATATAGGTTTTTCAGGTCACAACGAAGAAGCAGCACTTGCGATGCTGGATCATTTCCCCTTCGAAACTATCCTCTTCCCCTTCAACTGGGTCTGCTGGTTACAGGGGCAATTCGGCCCACATCTGGTTTCCCGCGCACAGGAAATGGGAGTTGGCCTTCTCGCGTTAAAAAGTATGGCATCGCGTGCATAGGAAGAGGGCGAAGAACATATCTGGCCCAAATGCTGGTACCGTCCTATAGATGATCCCACCATCGCCAAATTAGCTGTTCGTTTCACCCTGTCACTGCCAATCACCGCCGCGTTGCCACCCGGGCATGCCGAACTACTCTGGCGTTGTTGCGAAATAGCCGAATCCTTCACACCACTTAATGCAGCGGAAACAGAGGAACTACGGTTATATTCGCAAGATATAGAACCGCTGTTCCGTGGATGAAATTTACAAATGAAAGATACATCTAAACACAGATAGAATCTTCTGGAGAGTTAATTAAAAAGATAACAGGACTTTCGCTTTCAAAGAGAATTTTGCTTAAAAATGGTCGCTTCGACAGGCTCAACGACCGGTCACTGAGCCTGTCGAAGTGACATTAAGCGAAAGTCCTGAATAAAAACTATTGACACGTACTCACCCACATCTGTATATTTAACCTCAGCAAAATTAAAATGTATACTTTTTAATTAATGTTATTTTTCCAGATAAATTATCACTGAAACAGGGGTCTGATTATGCTTATTGATTCAAATGAAATCATAAAAATAGGTGCTTGCTGTATTGAAATAAAGACAGATGGCGATCGTTTTCTTGGTCTTGGCAAGGTAACCATTGGTGATGTCACCGTTCGTTCCGGTAGGTTGCCACTGCGGCCATTTACCCAGTCATTTGCCGGATGGGGCTTGGATTATCTGCGATTTGTTGGTGTGGAAGAATCAGTTGATAATACGCGTATTTGTCTGGAAGCAATATTTTCGCCTTCCCCTATAAAGATGATGCGCGACCATAGTTTTGACCCGATTCACG
>CAZNLA010000394.1:0-5430 GCA_964573385.1 uncultured bacterium | reverse complement strand
TTTTCGCGTTAATGTTCACCGACAAAGAAATTTCGTTGAAGCGGCATTCAGACGTATTCCAACCCGTATTCCTACTTTAGAACAATTACGCATACCTGCAGTAGCGGCAGAATTAGCGCGTAAACCTAATGGTTTGTTGCTGATTACCGGCGCGACAGGTACCGGTAAGACAACAACAATGGCTGCATTAGTCGATATGCTTAATACGGATACTGAGCAATTAATTATCTCTATTGAGGACCCAATTGAGTTCCTGCATCAAAATAAAAAGGGAATAGTAAAACAACGCGAAGTTAATGCCGACACGACATCCTTTGCTGCTGCTTTACGACACGCGTTGCGACAGGATCCGGATGTTATAGTTGTTGGTGAGATGCGTGATTTAGAAACTATCCAGACAGCAATTACTGCCGCTGAAACAGGGCATTTGGTGATGGCTACGTTGCATACTCAGGACGCAATGCAGACAATTTCGCGCATTATAGATGTTTTCCCGCCACACCAGCAACACCAGGTTCGTCAACAGGTTGCTGACTGTTTAAGTGGTGTTATATCGCAAACATTATTGCCTAATTTATGTGGACGTGGAATGGTATTAGCAACAGAAATATTAGTGGGTACCGACGGTATAAGAAATCTGATTCGCGAACAATTATTTCAGCAAATACCATCATTAATGCAGACAGGTAGCAAATACGGCATGCATACCATGGATAAATCACTGATTGATTTGTTTGAAAAGAAATTAATTACTTATGAACAGATGAATGGTAAATTAAAAGAGCCGGAACAGGCTATAAGCAGAATTATGAACCAGACCGCTATTGATGAACAGCAGAAGAAACCACCTGCCGGAAGGATGTGGTGATGACAATAAATCACAATTACAAAAGGAAATATCTTTATGGCATCAAAATATGTTGAATGGGAAGGTTCTGTTTACAGGCTAAATGATGAACCATTTAAAATTGAAGAGTTTATGAATGGTAAATGGATACCGGTAATAAATTCATTATTTTCTACAATTGAACATGAGGGTATGAGAGTCACTAATCCGGAATTAACCCCTGGAATACGACCATTATCATTATCAAAAGCATCAACAGATCTTAGAACCAGATCTAAGTATTGATTTATCTTTATTGTCAGTAACTATATTTAATTAAAACTAAGTAATGATTATCGTTGTTAATTCCCTATAATTACTTTTTTAGCACCTTGCTTTTCCAGCCAAACACGGGTACGGTCTGTTATATCTCCCTGTAATACAATATTTCCTTCTTCGACAGTGCTGCCACATCCTAACGCTTTTCTCATTGTCTTCGCCAGTTCTTCCAAACGTGCTGATTGCATATTGAAACCACTTATTACAGTAACGGTTTTCCCGCCACGTCCTTTTTTCTCACGCCGAAGAACTAATTTTTCTATTTTGGCAAGATTAATTCCAGCGATAATTTTGTTTTCAGGTGCAGGTGTTACTTCTTCGTTAACAGTATTGAAACCTTTTGCCTTCAATTGGTCTGCTAACGCCGAAGTAAAACCTGTATCAACTTTTTCTGTATTTATTTTATCTTTTTTCATTTGACTGCGTTATTGTCCAGGGCTTGTTGCAATGTTGTATTTGATATTTTGTAATGCGATGCATCCCATACTGCTTTCCCATTTTTAAGCAGAATAACCTGTGGTGATTGGTGGGTGACATTGGTTGCTTCAGAGATGTGTAAAGATACAGGTCTGTCTTCCCGCACCAATACTACCCATATTGAGACATTGTCTTGCCGACGCGCAAATGTTGCTACTTCAGCATAGGCATTTGCCGATATTGGGCAGATAGTTGAATGTTTCAGCAATAATACATCTATATTATTACTTTCGCCAATCATTTCATTCACATCATCAATTGATTTACATGGTCGCAGTTCTGCCATCATCTTCCTCCCTTAAAAAATCATTAAAATCACCGTTAATATGCCATTCAACTAAGCGGCGACTAATAAAATCTGCGTCATATGGTCCAATTCTATTTAATTTCTTAAGCAAATCTCTTGCTAATGAAAAACGTCCGGTAAGACGATATAATATTACTAACAATACCTGATAAGCTTCATTACGCGGTCGTATTTCAACCGCGCGTTCCAACAAGGTAACTGCTTCATCACGACGTCCGGTTAAAACGGCCATTCCTGCTAATCTGACATAGTAATAATCATCAAAGGTTGCTAATCTGACAGTTTCTAAATAATGCAGATACGCCATCTCGTAATTACCGGCAGACTGATGCCTGGTGCCTAAACGAAACCGATAAAATGCTACTCTTGGTGATAATTCTGCTGCCATTGACAGGTGGTGTGTCGCTTCGCGTAGCATACCGGTTCTTTCCATAATATCGCCTAATTGATAGTGGTAAAATGCGCGTTCCGGTTCTAAAGTAACTGCCAGACTATAATGTTCAATCGCCGGATTAAACATTGAATATCGCAAATACAAATCACCAAGGCTACTGTGTGGTTCCGCCAAACGGGGGGCAAAACGGATAGCTTTTTTGTATGCTTCCATGGCTGCAGGAATAGTATCTGCCGCTACATACGCATCTGCCAATCTGCAATAAAACGCACCGTTTTCGCGGTCCATTTTAATTGCGCGTTTATATTCTGATATAGCACGATGAATTTTCCCCTGGCGGGCATATGAATCTGCCAATTTCATGCGGAGATATGCTGTATCCGCACGTAAAGCGTCTTCTTCATCTCTTTCCCGTTCATAATCGCGTTGCATTTGTTGCAATTCGCGCCATCGTTCTACTATATATTCGTTGTCTATATTTTCCATAAACGTTACCGTTGTTATATCGTTTTGTTATAATAAAAATTACTATTACGTTGTTTTTGTATTTTTATTAAAAATAAGATTGTCTCGTTAAATGCATCTCTCATTGGATTTTATCAATTGCAATTTTCATATTGTCTATTTCCATACAATTGATTGTTTTAATTAATTATTTGAAGGTTTTAATAGAAAATTACATCGCTATTACATGATTGCTTTTATATAGTCATTTGCTTTTATTAACACATTAATTGTATTTTCGTGAATAACCATCCGCATTGCGTCTGCAAAATTTACCCATCGGCACTTAATATGTTCATGCGATATCGTTACTTTACATTTGTCTGCTTTTGCCAGAAAATATACAACTTCTTTCTTTACAGTATTATGACTGCGGTTAAATGAATATGTTACTGACTCACGAAAATTGGTAAAAAAATCAAGGTTTTTCAGGTTTGCTTCTTCAGATATTTCCCTTTTTGCGGTATCCAATTCACATTCGTATAATTGCATTTTACCCTTTGGAAATCCCCATGGTTTGCCTTCGGCAGGCAATAGTAAAAGGTATAGCAGAGAACCATCTTCTGCTATTTTAAAAACCACTGCACCGGCTGATTTTTCATATAATTCCATATTTTTCCTGTAACCAATGATGGCAAATTATACCGCGTGGAGGGTATTTAGTCTATACCAACATTCTTCGATATTTAAATGATTTTTTAGAAAGTCACAGTATTTTTGCTATTAAGGAGAAATATGATAGGAGAGGGTCGCTTCGACAGGTTCAGCAACTGGTCACTGAACCTGTCGAAGTGACCTTGAGCGAAAGTCCTGTAAGTAAATAAGTTCTAACAAAACCTATCTGAAAGGTAATGGATACTGACTACGTCATTCCCAGCAGAAAAAGATATTTCAAAAACCTTTTACCATTACATTTTGTGTTACTGACGTACAAAAGTTTTAAAATAGAAAGTAGCAGAAAGTGAAAAGGAAATTAGTTTCTGATTCCCTGAATAGGGGCGGGGATTCTTCCGCCGCGGTGGATGAAGGCGGATGAGTCCATTTTGCTTACTGCCATCACCGGTGCAGTGCCAAGTAATCCACCGAATTCAACGATATCACCGATATTTTTCCCCGGTACCGGGATTATTCTTACTCCGGTTGTTTTATTATTGATAACACCTATTGCCGCTTCGTCCGCTATGATGCCTGCAATCGTTTCTGCCGGGGTATCACCGGGAATTGCCACCATGTCCAACCCTACTGAACAAACGGCCGTCATAGCCTCTAATTTTTCAATTGTTAACGCGCCTTCCAAAACCGCGTCAATCATACCCGCGTCTTCACTGACAGGTATAAACGCTCCGCTTAAACCGCCAACGTATGACGATGCCATTAGTCCGCCTTTTTTTACAGCATCATTTAATAATGCTAGCGCGGCAGTACTTCCGGTAGCACCACATCGTTGCAATCCCATCTCTTCCAGAATCTGTCCCACACTGTCGCCAACCGCCGGGGTAGGGGCTAAGGATATATCAACAATACCAAATGGCACATTTAGCCTTTTAGATGCTTCCTGTGCTACTAATTGTCCCATTCGGGTAATTTTAAAAGCTGTTTTCTTTATGGTTTCTGCTAATTCACCGAAATCTGCCTCAGGTATCTTAGCTATTGCGTTTTTCACAACTCCGGGACCGCTAACGCCGACATTTATGACACATTCGGGTTCGCCGATACCATGAAAAGCACCTGCCATAAATGGATTATCCTCAACCGCATTCGCAAAAACCACTAATTTAGCGCATCCGATTCCATTTTGCGCGGAAGTCATTTCAGCAGTTTTCTTAATTATTTCACCCATTTGCCATACCGCATCCATATTTATGCCTGCCCGGGTACTGGCTATATTTATTGACGAACAGACACGTTTAGTTGCGGATAACGCGGAAGGAATTGATTTGATTAAAATAGCATCGCTATTGGTGCACCCTTTGTGGACCAATGCCGAAAAACCACCAATAAAATTAACTCCGGTTTCTTCTGCAGTTTCATCCAATACCTGTGCAAAGGCACTGTAATCATCTTCTCCGGATGCGCCGGCGATAAGCGCAATAGGGGTGACGGAGATTCTTTTATTAATTATTGGTATACCGTATTCGCTTTGAATTTCATTTGCAACAGGCACAAGATTTTTTGCGCATCTTAATATCTTTTCACGTATTTTTGCTATGGATGCTTTTGCGTTATTATCCGCGCAATCAAGTAATGATATGCCCATGGTAATAGTCCGGATATCCAGTGATTCCGACTCTATCATATTTATAGTTTCAATTATTTCGAAAGGGTTTATTAATGGCATTATTTATTCACCAATTTTTTCCGGCACTGCACCAACGGCAGGCAGTCGTCTGAATGGCAAGTTTATCTTTATCTCTGTTACATCTTTTAATGCGGTCATTGTATATGCCGGTAGAGGTATGTCCAGATTTGGGTCAATTGTATATTCCGGGGGCATTTGCCACAATCCGTTATTTATTTTAACTTCAACGCTTACCCGGTCTGTAACTAATTTATCGTAATCAGGTTTTTCAAAGTCAATTGATT
>CAZNLA010000393.1:0-5438 GCA_964573385.1 uncultured bacterium | reverse complement strand
CATCTTAATTGTTTGTTTAATTGGCGAGTATAAATAAGTTACAGCATATGTTGTGCGACCATAATATAAATAACCTAAAAGTTTATACATTGGATAAACACCGGTTCCTAAATCATCTGCTAAGTTAGTATCCGCAACTGCCCAGCGTTTAAATGCTTTTGGGCTTGCTGCCAAACCGGCTTGTAAAGGTGCATAATCTAAAACATCAACTGCTGATTGAATATTACTGACACCTAACACACCGTTACCCGGTATTGGTGAAATATCAGCAGTATAAGTAGCTAATTTTGATTCGCCACCGATATAGTCAGTATTCATTCTTGTAATTGTGTCAGTTGTACCACTGGTTACATTTTTATTATCGCCATAAGGACCTGCGACTATAAATTCGTTTGTTACACCTTTATCAGTTGCGCTACCGTCATGGTCAGAAACAAAGGTTGCTGGTTTGGCGGAGACTAAAGTATTTGTTGAATCAAACTCCAAAGGATTTATAGGGAATGTACCTACTGCCATATGACCGGCTTCAGAAGAGTTCTTGACCCATACCACTGAACCATCAACACGACCGTATACAGCGCCTTTAGAATGTCGGGTTTGATTTGGTTCCATAGTTAAAGCTTTATCTGCATCAAAGAAAGCAATGACATTTGTTGGGTCCTGCATATCGCCAATTGAAACACCCTGTAAATATGTATTCATACCATATCCACCGTCTTTTTTATTAGGACAATAAACGGTTTTTGCATCAGGTAATTTTGTTTGCCAATCTGCGCCAGGCAAAGTTTCTTCATGGTCCTGTGCATACATATTCATTAATGAAACAAGTTGTTTGACATTACTGATACAAGTAGTCTTGCGTGCTGCTTCCCGGGCACGTGCAAAAACTGGGAATAATATTGAAGCCAAAATGGCAATAATGGCAATTACTACCAGCAGTTCAATGAGGGTAAACCCTTTTTTTGTTGATTTCATGTTTAATTTCCTCTCTTATATAAATTAAGACGGTTAAAAAATAAAAAAGTTTCTTAAAATTGCTAAAAAATAAGATTTACTTTAAAATTCCTGAGAAATATAACGGTTTATCGCTGTCAAACTGATTTCTTGCGGCAGGATTCATAGAATCAGGCTTATAAAATCTGAACCGGAATTTCATCCCACCGGCATAGTCATCAACACCCGGTGACAGTTGAACGCAATTGGTTAATTTAATTAAGATATAGCTTATTCCTGATGGAATTGTTAAATTTCCTGTATCCGGAAGTGAAGGCGCATCCGGAGTTGATGGATATACCCAAACTATCCCGGTATCCTGTGCGATTAATTTTCCATTAAGCCATATTTTGCCTACGTCATCACACCACCAGTCAAATTTTACATCCTGTGCAGTTTCAGAATATATAAATGTAACTGCATATGTTGTACGTCCGTAATACTTGGTATTATAGAAGTTGGGGTCCATCATATCAAAGACACCAGTGGCATCCGGGTCATTTCCGCCATGTATCTCTGCGATAGTCCATTTGTTATAAGTTTTTAAAGCAACTATAGGATCTTGTCTTACCTGAATAGGTGATGACAAATCATCAACACCTATCGTAGGCGCTAAAATGTTTTGATATTTGGGAGCAAACTCCGCTGGATATGGTGTTAAATCAGCGAAGAGGTTAACGATATTATTTTCACCTATGTAATCGTTATTCATTCTGTTTAATGTATTTCTGCTTCTATAGTCATCGTCTGTTTCTCCGGTATTTCGGGTACTCAACGTGTTGTCACCATATGGTCCGGCAAATATAAATTCTTTAACGATATAATCATTGGTACCACCCGGGTGAGAAACAAAGTTTTCTGGTGGTTTGATTGATATATTACCTGAATCATCTGCTACCAATGGTTGTAAAGGAAATATACCTGCCGCAAATCGTCCGCCATTTTCATAATTTTCTGCTGAAGTAGTCGAACCATCAACATGAGAAAAAACTGCAGATTTGAAATGTCGGCCAAAATCTGGTTTCTCTGAAGTGATGGTTGACGAATCTACCGTTGCGATTGTTCTGCTTGGATTCGAAATCATTCCCAATGAGCAATTTTCCAGATAGCCATTAATTGCATATCCGATTTTTCCACGTGTATTTGGGCAAGATAATTTACTGTCTTTATTTAACATCGTTTGCCATTGCGATGTAGTAGGGAATGATTCATCATGGTCCTGAATATACATATTTAATAACAGTGATAATTGACGTTGGTTGCTTATGCATGTTGTCTGACGGCTCTTCTCGCGTGATCGGGAAAAAACAGGAAATAAAATAGCGGCAAGAATTGCTATTATAGCAATTACAACTAATAATTCGATTAATGTGAATCCGATATTCTTTTGTATGAAATTATACTTCATAAACTAAATACGCTTTAAATTGAGTATTGTTTCAAAATTAATGCCGTCTGGTAAAATATCAGACGGCATTTTATTTAATTTTGCATTGTAGATACTGCAACCGGTATATCTGGCACAGATACTGCTTTAGTAAAGACAACTTTGTCATCCTGATATTCTGCGTGAATCATGTCACCATCACGGAAATTACCTTGTAGCATTTCTTCCGCTAAAGCGTCTTCTAACAGATGTTGAACAGCTCTGCGTAATGGTCGTGCTCCCAGGGTTGGATTAAATCCTTCTTCGCCTAATTTTGCAATAAGGTTATCTGTAACAATTAAATCCATACCCTGTGATTTTAACTGAATCCGTAACCTATCTATAAATAAGTAAACGATTTTAGCTATTTCTTCTTTACCTAAAGGTTTGAAAACAATTACATCATCTATTCGGTTTAGGAATTCCGGTCTGAATGTTTGTTTAAATTTATCCAGGATAATATCTTTCATTCTGGTATAACTGTTCTGGACATTTTGCTCTGCATCAGATAAGAAACCGATACCACGGCCAAGATCCATTGAACTTGTGCCGACATTAGATGTCATTATTATTACTGTATTCCGAAAATCAACTTGTCTGCCCTGACTATCTGTTAATCGTCCATCTTCAAGAACCTGTAACAATATATTAAATACTTCCGGGTGTGCTTTTTCTATTTCATCAAGTAATACAACAGAATATGGTCGTCTGCGGACACGTTCTGTTAACTGACCACCATCTTCAAAACCTACATATCCCGGAGGTGCACCCATCAGACGAGAAACTGCAAACCTTTCCATATATTCTGA
This sequence comes from uncultured bacterium, assembly GCA_964573385.1. GTDB lineage: Bacteria > Armatimonadota > Hebobacteria > CAIYQO01 > CAIYQO01 > JBAXQQ01. The sequence continues at coordinate 2,210 of CAZNLA010000393.1, read as the reverse complement.
CATATCAACACGAATCATCGCGTCTTCATTGCCAAATAAGAATTCTGCCAATGTTCTTGCCAATTCTGTTTTTCCAACACCGGTAGGGCCTAAGAAAATGAACGATCCGATTGGACGTTTAGGATCTTTAAGACCTGCACGACCACGGCGTACTGCGCGAGATACTGCAGTGATTGCTTCTGTTTGCCCTTTAACCCTATTCTCTAACGCGTCGGCCATATTTAACAAACGAGTGCTTTCTTCTGCTGCCAGTTTTTGTACAGGTACACCAGTCCATAAAGAGACGACGTCGGCTATATCAGTTTCGTCAACTATTGTCTTAATTCCACCACGATTCTTTTTCCACTCTTCTTCCATATCATGAGCGATTTCTTTCAACTTACGCATTTTTTCACGTAACTCAAAATATCTGTCATGGTCCCTTTCGTACGACGATACACCGCCAACTTCCTGTAATTCCTGTGTAGCATTATTTAAATCATTTCTGACAGTTCGTAATTCTTCAGGAATTATAGACGAAGCTAATCTAACGCGTGATGCTGCTTCATCCATAACATCAATAGCTTTATCCGGTAAAAATCGGTCTGTTATATACCGATCTGCAAGATTAACCGCTAATTGTAATGCGCCATCAGTTATAGTTACAGAATGATGCTCTTCATATCTTTGGCGTAAGCCTTTCAATATTTCCACTGATTCAGGTAAATCCGGTTGTGCTACCACAATGGGTTGGAAACGACGTTCTAACGCCGGGTCTTTTTCGACATACTTCTTAAATTCATTAAGTGTTGTTGCGCCGATACACTGCAGTTCACCGCGTGCAAGTGACGGTTTTAATATATTTGACGCGTCAATTGCACCTTCTGCCGCACCTGCGCCTACCACGGTGTGTAATTCATCAATAAACAGAATAACTTCTCCGGATGCTTTTCTTATTTCATCCATAACCCGTTTCATTCTCTCTTCAAACTCACCACGGTATTTTGTACCTGCGACTAAACACGGTAAGTCAAGAGCCACTACTCTTTTACCAAAAAGTAATTCCGGGACATCTTTACTGGTTATTCTTTGAGCCAATCCTTCTACTATTGCAGTTTTTCCTACACCAGGTTCTCCAATAAGAATTGGATTATTTTTTGTTCTTCTGCTTAATATTTGAATTACCCGTTGAATTTCTTTTGCGCGTCCAATGACCGGGTCTAATAATCCTTCAGAAGCCATACGGGTTAAATCACGACTAAAATTATCTAATGTCTGTGTATTACTGCGTGTTTTTGATGATGGCGCGGCGGTACTGGAACCGCCTAAAAAATTAATAACCTCTTTTCTTAACCGATCAATATCAACACCAAGGCCTTCTAATAATCTTACTGCCTTGTTGACCGAACCACTACCATCACGAATTAAACCTAACAAAATATGTTCGGTATCTACAAAATCAAGTAAACCGAGTTTTGGATTTAATTCGCGTGCTTCATCCATAGCCTGTTCCAGTGCTTTTCTGGCTTTCGGGCTTAATGATAATTTATTTTGTTGTGTAGTAGGTGGTGTTTCCAGTGAACCTAGCTGCCTGTTTAGTTCTGACCGTACTCTACCTAAACTGACCCCGAGTCTCTCCAATACGCGTGGTGCAACACCTTCACCCTCGCGTACTAAACCCAGTAATAAGTGCTCTGTTCCAACAACACTCATTCCCAATCTTTTTGCTTCTTCCTGCGCAAAGTGTATCACCCTTGTTGCAGGGTTGGTAAACCGTTGCCACATATCGCCATCAGGCATACCAATCACCTCACTTTCAATTTAATCTTGTTATAATAATACCCAGAAGTTGTACTATACATACATTTTTTTTCGATAACTACCGGAATATCCTAAAATATTATATCATTTTTATGTAAGAAATAAACAGTATGATAAATAACAAGGTAAATTCTATAGAATTATCTTTATTTTTTTGTTAAAAAAATAATTTATTGATATATTGCATTTATTTTCAGAAAGTTATATAATCAGACAGCGAAGTAATTCGTCCTCAATTTTATTTAATTCCCGATAATACTAAAAATCGGTTTTTCAGGTTAATAGATGTAAATATACCAGTGTATTTACATTATTGAAAAGAGTGAAGGTTGGCATGAGTTCCCCAAAGAAGTCTCCGCATGAGATCGGAAGAGCACACGTCTGAACTCCAGTCACATTCAGAAATCTCG
>CAZNLA010000392.1:0-5449 GCA_964573385.1 uncultured bacterium | reverse complement strand
ATAAGTTTTGCAATCGCTGCTAATTATTAGCGCGTTTTACCCAATTTAGTCAATATTCATAGGGGAATAAATGAAAAAAGAATTAAAAATTTTATTAATTACTGTGCTGTTAGCACTGGTTTTTTATAATGTTCTGCAAAAATTGAATGAAAGATTTAACTGGTTTGGTGGTCATCCTGTAATTATCAACGAAATAAACTCTATTTCACAGGTTAAAGATGGATTATCACCCATTTTATTGATTGATAAAGCAAAAGAATTAAAATTATCAGCAGTTCAGAAAAAAAATATTGAAAATTTGCAAAATAAATATAATTCAGCAGTAAAAAGTGCTAAATCAGAATTGGATATTATTATTAAGAAATATCAGTTGATTCAAAACAATCATCCGACAGCAGATAAAATAGAAGAAATTAATAAGGACATAAGCAGAATATCCGCGGTAATTGTAACAACACGTTCATATTACTGGAATAATGCCTGCAAACTTTTAACAACTGAGCAAGCAAAAGTTTTAGACCATATTTCAACGACATTGAAACCTGACGAACGAGATAAATATCGTTGATACTGGACATTACAAGGGAAATATTGATAGAATTCATTCGATGCCAACAAAATTAAACCAACGAGTTAATGGTCAATTCCATTTAATGATTAAACCGACAGGTGCTATGTGCAACCTTTCGTGTGATTACTGTTACTATTTGGACAAATCTCATCTGTATCCAAATAAACAAACAAAAATGGATAATGACACTCTTGAAAGAATAACTTCAGCATATATCCAGGCTCATCCCGGTCCGGAAATAGTATTTGGCTGGCAAGGCGGAGAGCCATTGATGATGGGTATCGATTTTTTTCGTAAAGCGTTGGAATTACAAAAAAAATATACACGACCCGGCCTGCGAATATCCAATGCTATTCAAACAAATGCAACTTTAATAAACGATGATTGGGCCGCTTTTTTTCATGAAAACAAATTTCTTGTTGGTGTTAGTATTGATGGACCGATAGAACTACATGATTGTTACCGCAAAGACCATCACGGAAAATCCAGCCATGCAAAAGTATTATCAGCAATAAACGCATTGCAACGACATAAAGTAGATTTTAATGCACTTGTCACTGTTAATCAGGCAAATGTAGACCACCCATTACGGGTTTATCGTTTTCTTACCGGTTTGGGCATAGATTTTCTGCAATTTATTCCAATCGTTGAAAAAACTGCACCACGTAGCCGTCAGGTAACACCATTTACTGTTGATGCAGATAAATACGGCGAATTTTTATGTAAGATTTTTGATTACTGGTCATTAAATGATGTTGGAAGAATATTTATACAACTTTTTGAATCAACTTTAAGCAGTTGGATGGGTCAACCTGCAACAGTATGTGTATATTCGCAGATATGTGGAATGGCATTAGCAGTTGAACATAATGGTGATTTGTTTGCATGTGACCATTATGTCTACCCTGAATATTTTCGTGGTAATATTTCTGACACCGCATCATTAAAAACGATGATTGAAAGCAGAGAACAATTATCTTTCGGTCGGAATAAAGCAGATAACTTACCTTATGAATGCAGAAAATGTGATTGTCTGATATTTTGTAATGGTGACTGTTTAAAGCATAGATTACGATTGGGCAGAGATAACAAATTATACAGTTATTTATGTCCCGGATTAAAAAGATTTTTCCACCATAGTGCCCCGGTTTTTAAAGCAATGGCACAGGAATTGCGTGCCGGCAGACCAGCAACAAATGTTATGACAGCACTGCGTGAAATGGAAGAAACCACACGAACAACATCACCACGCCGCACAGTAACTGCCAGAGTGAAGAAATGAGTTTAAAGAATAAAGATTTTAAACAAATTTTCTGGCAATTTTTTAGATATAGCATTGTTGGTTTTTTAACATTTTCCACTTATGCGTTAATCAATTTTATTTTAATTAAAAAAATGGGTAATACTGCAGAATTTTCAATTATTTTTGCTAATATAGGCGGAGGAACAACTAATTATTTGCTAAATAAACGCTTTACCTTTAAAAATAATTGTGAAAATGTGCCTGCTCAGATTGCTACTTTCATTTTTTTCAATATTTTCATATATCTGTTGATAGCCAGATTGATATTATTCTTAATACATGGTAAGAATGAAATAATTAAAGATGATTTTTATTCTACTATTGCTGTTGCGGTAATTATGATGCCAATTAATTTCCTTATGGCAAAACTTATAACATTTAATAAAAAAGTTATTAAATAGTTACAGTGGTACGCTACTATAATCATCACGCCATATAATGTTACCCATTGAGTTGTTAAACACGGTATAATTATTGGCTGATATTGCGGATGTTGCCTGTTCTCTTGTTATTTCTGTGAAAAACGCTGTGGTGCGGGATTGACGCAATTTATCCGGTGCAGAACATATTAATACAATATTTCCGTTTGCATAACCACGATGAATTAATGAATATAAAATCCATTGAGTAGTAAATAATATCTTTTTCTTTCTGAATGAATCTACCTGAATATCGGTGATATGATATTCGATGGTAATCGACCCATCTTTTTGTGTGGTTCTGTCTATAATACCAGTATCTGCCTGTGTCTTTAAATCTGCAGATAACTTTGATTTCCAATCATCTGCTTTTACAACATTCTCATTACCAGATATATCTAAAGGAGCAACTTCCTGAGGGGGGTCATTTTTCACCGGGTTATCTTTAGGTAAAGGTGCTAAATGATTATTGTTATCATTTGAAGCAGGTGGACTAACAACCGGATTTTGATTTGCTGGTGGTTGATTTTCTGCAACAGGTGGTTGCGAGTTACTTTTGTCAATTTTAATACCAGGTAAACCTGGTATATCACCGTTTTCAGTGACATCCGGTTTCGGTGGAATTACTATTGGCAAATTATTATTTTGCGGTTGACTGGCATCTTTGCTTACTATTTCATCAGGTTGTGGTGGTTCATTACTGGTCGGTTCTGTAATTGCTGTCGGTTGGGATGGATTTAACGAAACATTATTTTTATTGAATATGGTCAAAACAATAATACCGCCAATAATAGCGAATATTAAAGTGGTTGATGTAATTATAACAGGAGGAGATAACGACATTACCCATGTTTTGAACTTTTCAATAGGTGATTCGGATACCTGATTATTTGTAGGTGTTTTACTCCATCCAATATTTTTCCCGGCATTTCCTGAAATAACTTCGGTACCAAAAATTTTCTCTGAAATAGTGTTTACTTTCTTTTTATAGTTTTCATTTAACGGGTCTAATTTAACTGCAAGTTTATACCATCCCAATGCTTCGCGGAAATTCTGCTGGTCAACATAAATATCACCCAATAATGCGTGTGCAGAGGCATTTTCCGGATTATTTCTTAAGATATCCGCACACGCAGAAATTGCCTCTGCAAATCTGCCTTTTGTTCTTAATAGATTCGCGTCTGCTATTTCTGTTGATATTTTACTGCCTATTAATGTAGGTATGACATCAGTTAATATAGGTGCTCCACAGTTAAAGCACTTTTCATCACCTTCGTCTGCCCTTATTCCACATTGAGAACAAATAATCATTAACTTTCTCCCAACAATATTCTACCCAAATAATGACTGTTGGTTATCATTGTCGTTCCCTGGTGGGCACATATTAAAATGTTTATATGCCAACATAGTTGCTTTTCTACCACTTGGAGTTCTGCTTAAGTAACCTATTTTCAACAAAAAAGGTTCAACCATATCGACCAGAGTATCACTTTCTTCATTTAAAGTTGCTGCTAACGCTTCTACCCCAACCGGTCCCCCCTGATAGATATCAATTATAGTCATCAATAATTTTCTATCTACTTCATCCAATCCTTTATGATCGACTCCCTGTGATAACAATGCACGATCCGCTATCTCGCGGTCAATTATGCCATCAGCATGCACCTGGGCGTAATCACGCACTCTACGCAGTAATCTGTTTGCTATACGCGGTGTGCCTCTGCTACGCCGCGCAATCTCTGACGCGCCTTCAGGGGTTATTTGTATTTTAATAATACCTGCTGAACGGGTTACAATCTTTACCAACTCATCATCCGGTTGAAAATTAAGATGATAAAAAATACCAAATCTTTCGCGCAGTGGTGCAGTCAATTTACCTGCACGTGTTGTTGCACCTACTAATGTAAACTTTGCCACCGGTAATTTGATACTTTTTGCAAAAGCACCTTTATCAACCATAAAATCTACTGAATAATCTTCCATTGCTGAATATAAATATTCTTCAACAACCCTTGGTAAACGATGAATTTCATCAATAAAAAAAACCGCGCCTTGTTTCAAATTAGTCAGTAATCCTACCAAATCTCCGGCTTTTTCTAATGCCGGCCCACTGGTAGTAACCAATTCTCCGCCCATTTCGTTGGCAACAATATGTGCTAATGTTGTTTTGCCCAAACCAGGAGGGCCATACAACAAAACATGATCCAAAGCCTCAGATCTTGCCTGTGCTGCGGTCATAGCTGTTTTTAAATTTTCTTTTATTTGTGGTTGACCAATATAATCAGTCAACATTTGCGGTCGCAATGCTGACGAAGTTATTACATCTTCTAAACTTTCACCACCGGAAATTAACCTTTCGTCCATTTTACCTCACTACTAATTTGATATTGTCAGAAATACAACATCCGCCATTATTTTTAAACTATCCGCGCTACATTTATCTATGGTATCAGCAGTTGTATGCCAATATGGATAATCAAAATCTATAAGGTCTACCATTGGCACACCTGCTTCATTTATAGCAATATGGTCATCAATAATTGCGTTTCTATATAATTCATCAACGAATCCGGATTTGACACTGTTACGCATGCAGTCAGCATTTAATGCCGCACGGAATATTTTATCATTGACGAATTTTGCGTAATTTTCTGAATTTGGTTCTCTATATACAGACAGGTCAGCATCACCTACCATATCTAATAATATTCCCCAGGATGGTTTTGCTGTCATATTTTTCGCGTAATAGGCAGATCCTAACAGCATATTATCAATTTTAGGACCATAATCTTCTCCATCAAAAAAAACAATTTCAATATTTTTATCAATAGGGTGTTTCTTTATCATACGCGCAATTTCCAATAATATTGCCACACCGGAAGCACCATCATTCGCGCCATCAATGGGACTACTTCTTTTCGATAATATTTTATCATAATCTGCTGTTGGACGCGTATCCCAATGCGCGGCTAATAATATTTTATCCTGCGGTTGCGTCCCCTTCCCTTTTATATTAGCGATTATATTCCACATTTTAATCGACTTGCCACCTAAAACATGGGTGAATTGCTGAGTCTTAATATCATCACAAAAAGGAATTATTGAGGCTACAATCCAATCGCGCGTTTCGATATGGGCTTTACTGCCGGGGACTCT
>CAZNLA010000391.1:0-5465 GCA_964573385.1 uncultured bacterium | reverse complement strand
GGTGAAGATGAAAATATTCAGCCCCAATCCGCTGATTTAATACTGGTCGCAACCGGACGCATACCAATAACAGAAAATTGTGGTTTCGCGGAAAACGGGATTACCATAGAAAAAAGAGCAGTAAAAGTAAACGCCAATATGTATACCGGTGTTGCCGGGATTTATGCCATTGGTGATGTTGTCGGAGGCATGTTGCTTGCGCATAAAGCCTCCGCTGAAGCGGCAATAGCAGTGGATAATATAACCGGTGTGAAATCAGAAATGACTTATCATGCTATCCCAACGGCATTATATTCATCACCACAGGTTGCATCAGTAGGATTAACTGAAGCCGCCGCTATTGAAGCCGGATTGAATGTAAAAACCGCTGTTTTCCCATTCCGTGCAATTGGCAAAGCTATTGCAACCGGCGAACGGGAAGGCAATGTTAAGGTAGTTATAAATACCGCCGATAATGTATTGTTGGGTTGTCAGGCTATCGGACCGCATGTAACAGATATGATTACCGGTGTTACGTTAGCTATCGAACATGGGATGACTATACAGGAATACGCGAAGTCAGTTCATGCTCACCCCACCATGTCAGAAATATTCCATGAAGCTGCGGAAGCAGTCATGGGACACCCGGTACACATGTAATGAAAATACTTTTTTTCGGTGACATAATCGGCAGACCAGGCAGGCATGCTATTACAAATATTTTACCACGCTGGAAAACTATTTATTCACCGGATATTATAATAGCAAATGGCGAAAACACCGCGGCAGGAATGGGTATTACCCAAACTGTAGCCAGCGAGTTGTTTGGCGCTGGTATAAATGTTTTAACTCTGGGCAACCACACCTTTAGCAAAAAGGAAGCCGAACAATTACTGGTCAATGAATCGCGCATTATACGACCGGCAAATTACCCGGATGGTGTGCCGGGATTTGGGTATGGCATATATAAAGCTGGCAACAGTCGTTTAGCGGTAGTAAACCTGTTGGGACGTACATTTATGGAACCGGCAGATGACCCGTTTAAAGTCGCTGCCGATCTGCTCCCCTTGATAAAATCGCATACTAATTGTATTCTATTTGATATACACGCAGAGGCAACATCAGAAAAAGCGGCAATTGCCTGGCATTTTGATGGTAAAGTAAGTGCGGTAGTGGGAACACATACACATGTACAGACGTCAGATGAACGTGTTTTTCCGCAGGGAACAGCATTTATCACAGATGTCGGCATGGTAGGACCGCAGGATTCAATATTAGGTATGCAGAAAGATGGCGTATTGAAAAAGTTCCTGACCAGAATGCCGTCACGTTTTGAAGTTGCCGGTGGAAATGTTATAATTAACGCGGTAGTCATTGAACTGAATGATGTTACTGGAAAAGCGCAATCAATAACGCGCATACAGGAAGTCATAAAGTCTGATGTTACTGATAACGACCGTAAATAAACAGTTATCAACTTATCCCGTTTATCGCAAAATTCGAAGTAAATGCTGATATATAAATCGCAGTAAAAGGAGCATTTCAATGGAAGTTTTACGGGTATCCGCAAAATCTAATCCAAATTCAGTTGCGGGGGCGCTTGCAGGCGTTATCCGCGAACAGGGTGTAGCCGAGTTGCAGACTATTGGCGCAGGCGCACTGAATCAAGCTATAAAAGCACTGGCAATTGCCAGAGGTTTTATGGCCCCTTCTGGTATTGACCTTATATGTCGTCCTGCATTTACCGATTTGGTCGTTGATGGTTCTGAAAGAACTGCTATCAGATTAATTGTAGAACCGCGATAAACTGCGGATATTATGGGTATATTGTAAAGAAGTATTAGGGAAAACTGTAATGCAGCAAGATAAACTATCAGATTGGGCAGAAAAAATTAATGACGCTATGAAACCTCATTTGCATCAGATACCATACGGTAATCTGCGTGCTGAATTTTCTAGTTGGGAAGAAGAAACCGGAAAAATTGAAAATTTAGCAATAGTATATGAAGTTCCTGGTGGATCTACAAATCAAATTAATGTAACCTATCATCAAGGAAACAACAACTTTTCATATATTGATGTCGATTCGCATGACGAGATCTTTACCAATAATATTGATGATATCATAACTTTCATATCAAAATTAACATTAACAATACCTGCTATCAGAATAAATCGTCTTCAGGAAGATATTGACAGATGGTATGCAATGGGCATGTATCAAAAAGATTTATTTCAAAAAATGACAAAATTGCTACAAATCGAAGATTTACGTGGCGGAACTATAACCATGCATGAAATGAAAGCGGGAATTGCGTATATTCTGGCAAGAACAAAAACATAAAAATACACTAAAAAAAATACGAAAAATCACTATAGCATATCAAGGTAAAGTGGAATATAATAATAGAAAAGGAAATTGTAATTCCAATTACAGTACAAAAGGATAAAGATATGCAGAATCAAGATGAAATAGACAAATTAAAACGTGAAATATCTGAACTGCAAAAAGAAAACCTATCTCTGCGGGAATCAGATACTGTCCTGAACTATTTATCCACATCATTTGCCGCATTAACTGCATCAGAATTTTTTCAACAAATAACCACTCACCTTGCAGTAAATATTAATGTTGATTATGCGTTTGTGGGTGAATTATTGCCGGATGGCAAATGCGTAAATGTACTTGGTGGTTATGCAATGGGACAAACCATGCCATCATTTTCTTATAGCTTATCTGATACCCCATGTGAAAATGTAATTGGTAAAAAAACATGCTTTTACCCAAAAGATGTTCAACATTTATTCCCTGACGACATTTTACTTCAGCAAATGAATATCGAAGGGTATATCGGAACCCCGTTATTTGATACTACGGGTAAAGCGATAGGAATAATTGTATTGCTATCAACAAAACCATTGGAACAGATAGAACTGCTTACTACTCTGCTTAATATCTTCTCCGGACGTTGTGGAGTAGAAATTGAACGTATGAGATTTGAAAAAGCATACCTGGAGAGCGAATTAAAATACCGGACACTGGTTGAAAGCGTCAATGATGGCATATTCATTCTGCGGGATGCGAAATTAGAATATGTTAATCCTGCCTTTTATAAAATACTTGGTTACGAAAATGATGAATTGAAGGATTTCTATTTCCCAGACTTTATCGCACCAGAAGATAGAGATATGGTCTTAGACTATTACCATCGCCGTTTAAAAGGCGACAAAAATGTTCCATCTACATACGCAGTAACTTTAATTAAGAAAGATGGAGATTTATTAAAGATAATTATAAAAGCTAACCTGACAGATTTTAACGGGTCGAAGTTTATTATTGGTACTGCAACTGATATTACCGAGCAATATAATCTGGAAAGAGAAAACTTTGAATTGGAACGACGTTTATTACAAACCCAAAAGCTTGAAAGTATAGGTGTTTTAACCGGGGGAATCGCCCATAATTTCAATAATTTATTGATGGCAATCATCGGCAATATTGATCTTGCTATGTTGCGTATGTCACATATACAATCAGAGTTCTCACTTCTGAACAATGCCATGGAAAGCGCAATGAAAGCAGCGGAATTAACCAGCAAAATGCTGGCATATTCCGGAAAGGGTAACCTGAGAATCGATTCTATTAATCTGAATGACATCATAAAACACAACATTAATCTTATTCGTTCATCCATTACTAAACTTATTGAAATTAATGTTGAATACGCTGATAATATGCCCGAGATTAACGCCGATACAGAACAAATAGACCAGATTACAATGAATCTGGTTATTAATTCGGCGGAAGCAATTGGAGAAAACAAAGGCATAATAACAATAAAAACAGGTATTATTAGCTGCGATACAGAATATTTAAAGAATAGCAGATTAGATATTAATCCACCTCCGGGTGACTTTGCGTTTATAGAAGTCACTGACACCGGATGCGGTATGAGTGATGAAACTATACAAAAACTGTTTGTGCCATTTTACTCAACAAAATTCCTGGGCAGAGGCTTGGGAATGCCGGCAATTATGGGGATAATTAAATTGCATAAAGGAGCAATTTTAATTGATTCGGAAGTAAATACCGGAACAACAATCCGAGTTTTATTACCTTGTAAACCAGACGAGAAAAAAGTTCATTCATCTTTCAATAACGATTTATTATTGACAAAAGATGTGAAAACAGATAAGAAAAGCCTGTTTTTAATTGTTGATGATAATAACGATGTCCGCATAATCTGCACATCAATAATTGAAAGTTTTGGATACAAAACTATACCTGCTGAAAATGGTTTGAAGGCTGTTGAGTTATATAAAATCCATCAGGATGAAATATGTTGTGTAATACTTGACCTATCAATGCCAGAAATGGACGGTGTCGAAGCGTTACAAAAAATAAAAGAAATATCACCGAATGCGCATATTATTATATCAAGTGGGTATAACGAAAACGAAGTTATAAGTAAGTTTACTAATTATAAACCATCTGGTTTCATACAAAAGCCTTATGAAATTAAAAAATTGAAGAAATTAATTGATCAGGTATTAAACAATTGACAACATAATCCGGATATAAAAGTTTATGTATAAATTAACGTAAGTTGAGTTAAAACAACTTTTTATAGTTCAGATTATTGTATATAAAATTAATTTCTGAATACATCACCAAACGAAAGATACACTTTTGTGTCTATAAAATATAGTTGTTAATAAATATATACAACTATTATAAGCAAATACCAGGAGAAAAATTTATCTATGAAATGTCCATCATGTCGTAAAGAAATACCGGATTCATCATTAATCTGTATTTTTTGTAACGCTGTATTTTCACCGGATGGTAAAGTAATATCAAAAAGTAAATCTGCCACATTGCGCGCGGGTAAAATAAAATATCGCATTATAATAACCTCATTATCAATTGCTGTTATTTTTATTATTGCCGCCGGATTTACTATAATGAATAACAATAAGAAAAAAACAATCGATTCTCATAGAAATACCTGTCTGGGGAACTTAAATATAATAAGCCAGGATATTGGTATGTATATGCAGGATACGAAAAATGGCAGTTTATTACCACCAAACGACCCAAAATGGGTTGCCATAATAAAAGACGCGAATGCATTAACATGCCCGGCATCCGGTATGGCTCCCGGCACAATAACTTATGGCTATAATGGAAATATCGCTGGTAAAAGCATATCTACCTTTACTGGTAATATTGACGCTATCCCATTAATATCTGAATGTAATAACGCCACACATATCATTATGACAGATGCTGATGTAGTTAAAAATCGGCATCAAAAAAATGGTGTTACCGGGTATACTTTATTAACACTAAGCGGTGTAGCAGATTTCACACCAAGCACAGTAGCTTTTAATTGGAATCCATTATCAACCGCTTCCAATACAGTTGAAGGTACCCCTGAAACACCGGTAGGAGTTGGCACAATGGTTCCGGAAAACCCTACCCC
>CAZNLA010000390.1:0-5498 GCA_964573385.1 uncultured bacterium | reverse complement strand
GACTGTACTGTATGTCCGCACAAAATACATACTCCGCTTTCACGTTCAACACTGCTTATTAGGTTTGCGCCGCAAAGGGTGCATTTAGACATTATTTTCTCCAATTACCATATTTCGCATCGTATAATGCGATGGTTACCAGTATCCGCAATATATAACTCGCCTGTTTTTGAAATAATTGCGGCGTTAGGGCACATTAATGGGCCGGAATTACCTTCTCTGCCATTCCACGTAAAAATACTATTTCCGTCTATATCTAATTTTTGTAGTCTGTTATTTCCTGTTTCACAGACTATTAAATTATCATCTGTATCAAATACCAATCCAGTCGGTTGTCCTAATTCTCCTACGGAATTACCTGGTTTACCAATCTTTTGTATTAATTTACCGGAATTATCAAATATTAAAATTCTGTGATTCCAAGTATCAGAAAAAGCCATTATTCCATCTTTTCTTATTGCTGAACCACCGGGTCGATTTAATTTTATCCCGGGATTTGTTATAAACGGTAATGGACGTATTTTTCCGATAGAACTAAAAGATAAAAAACGGTTATTGCCGGTATCTGCAATATAAATATTGTTTGCATTATCAATTGCAATTCCTGCCGGTGCGTTAAGTTGCATAGCACCTGCGCCACGGGTACAGATAGAAAATAATAGCGCGGCATTATGTGAAAATTTCTGGATTCTGTTATTTCCTTTATCTGTGATATATATACATTGATGTTTATCCAATACAATTCCCGATGGTGATTTAAACTTACCGGGTTCTGCCCCTTCAATGCCTATGGTATCAACGTCTCCGTCAGGTGTTATTCGCTGTATACGATTATTTAAAGTATCGGCAACATATAGAGTATCATCATTACTGATTGCCAAATCCTGAGGAGCATAGAATTGTCCTATTTCTGCACCACGTTCACCAATTATTTCAATAGGTTTTATAGTTGCGCGCGAACCGACAGGGCGTACTTTTGAAGTCTCTGCTAAAACAGAATTATTTTTCTTCTCATGACTTTGTGCTGCCCAACCGGAAATTTCTATAAATTCGTATCTGTTGTCTGCCATCTGTTACATTATACCCTTCGAGTGCATAGTCATTCAACTATAGATAAGAATTTATTTTTCATCTATTACTAAACGACGCATTTTCCAGTCGTCTTTAACCGCATATTTCTTTATTCCATTAACTATACCGATTGCTGCCGACTGTCTGAAATCCGGTGAGAGTAATAATGCTTCTTCGCGTGAATTATTTATATATGCTAATTCCAGCAATACAGACGGCATTGTTGTTTTACGTGTCACATAGAAATGCATCATGTGGATTCCACTATCTTTTAAATCGATTGATTTAATTAGTTCATCATGCATTACACCTGCTAATATCGCACTCCATTCGTGAGTGTAGTATGTTTGTGTGCCGGCACTGCTGTTTCTTTTTCCTGACGAATTACAATGTACTGATATAAAGATATCCGCGTTAACTGATGACGCATATAACGTTCTCGCACTTAGTTCCATTGTTTCATCTGTATCACGGGTCATAAACACTGGTACTCCTTCAAGTCGGAGTAATTTCGCAACCCGAAGCATAACATCTAAATTAATACTTTTTTCCAATGTTTGCCGATAACCGACAGCACCTGATTGGGCACCACCATGTCCCGGGTCTAATACTACCCGCATATCCTGCAACGTGAATATACCCAATGATACAATTATTCCGTTATCACCACGTCGTACCAGGTAACCTGTATTTTGATTACATTTAATTCTAATAAAACAGTTTTTATCTTTCTTCTCGATTTGTATTGATTTAATGGTTTCATTTTCTTTAAAATTCAGAAGGTCAGGTATTTTATCAGTGTCTGGAATTTGTAGTAACAGGATGTTTTCAGAACTTTCATAACTGGCAGTAACCCGTGGTTTTGCGTCAGTAGTTATTGTTACTTCGGATCTGTTATCTGATTTTTTATTACAACTTATGTCAGTAATATTAATTAATTTTTTCTGATCAGTCGGGTTGAAAATATCCTGAATTAAAGGTATTATCGTCGGCTGTTTAACTGTTAATGATTTAATAGATATAGTTAACAGTTTCCCGTTATCTGTTATTACGGGTTTTACATCCGCGTCACCGGTAAGGTCAATCACTAACCTTGTTACCGGTGGAGAAACTGAAAATTGAGATGCGCGCAATCTGGCAACAGTTGAGTCGTCAACAGCTATTTGTTGTTCAACATAGCCTAATGACACACCTTTTAAATCGTAATAATATCGGGGTGTATCATATGTGCCACTACCTTTTAAATATCCACTGCTATACGCTAATGGTGCATTACTACTTACTGTAATAGCCGTGCCATTATCAAGTGGTTCATATCCTAAAATAACAACAGGGGAAATAATTAACGATTTTGTCGTGGTATCATATGATATATTTACTGATAAATATGATGAAATAGCCCTCACAGGAAGGTATATTGTGTTTTCAATAAATTTAGGTGCGGAAGATAATTTAATTGGTTTGTCATCAAGTAATGCGTCAACATTATCTATTTTTAATTTAATTATTCCTTTAGGGGTGGTTAAAACTATGTTTTCGTTATCAACTGATGCCGTTGAACCAATCATAAATAATGAATTAATGACAGGCGCGAATATCTCCTGTTTTTCTATGATTAGTGGTAAGGGAGATGGAGTGAAGACGCCCGCCATCACCAGTGTATCAGCAGATACGCCAATGATGGTGAGAACCAATATGCTGAATATGACAAAAAGTCGTGTAATAATGACATGGCCTCAATGAGATAAGTTTACCACTCTATGATACTTCGGTAAACATTTTTGTGGATTTATAAGTAAATAATTGACAAAATTTAATTATCTTCTTCTTCGTCGCTAAATTTAAATTTTCTCTTTAACTCAGCAATTCTTCTCCGTCGCTCAAATTCCTGAATTATACGTGTGAAATAATTTGATTTTGACAATGATTTACTACTTTTAGGATGTTTATTAAATAAATACTGAAATGAAACAAAAGCCCATGCAAATAAAACAGAACCTAAAGCAAATAATCCGGCGAAGATTTGCATTATTGGTAAATTAGCATGTGGGGCATTGAGGAAATATTCCAATAAAGCAGTTATTAGTGCCATAATTTTTGATGGCACAGGAATAAACCAGAAAGATATCTTCTCGTACGGGTACATAAATGCCCAGGCAACTATGACACCACTTACTAATTTCCATGGATTTGCCAGTACCTGTATTGCATTACCGAATAGAATAGCACCCAGTTCGAAAAATATTGAACCTGCAATTGATATCAGAACTAAGAAAATAATAAACTTTTTGCTTCCCCAGGCATATTCCAATGATTTTCCGGTGAAATATAATGCTAAAGCAGCAAATAGTGTGCTTATAATGTCAGATGAAACGAGTGAGTATGTAATAAATGAAGTTGGAATAAACGGTGCTGTTGAAATACCGATATAATTGTTAATTGGTAACCTGCCATATTGTAAAATAAGAAAAATTACCCATAAAATCATCACACCAATCGTAACCGGTGACTCAAATTTAGGCTGTGGTTTTGTATCTTTATAATATGGTCGCATTGTTTTCCTTTTTACCAGTCTTCTGGTAACAGATGATAAGGTATCTCGGATTTCATCGTCTGCATCAGGTTAAATATTAATGGGCATTCTGTCGCGTAGTCTAAAACATTCCACATTCGCATACGTATTTCACCTTTTTGCACATGTGGATACTCACGACATACAACAGGCCTGGCGTCATAAACGGTGCATTTATTCTCATGTAAAAATGGACATGGTTTAGATTTAAACGCAATTTTTGTATTTACACCTGGTAAAGTGTATTTATCAACAAACTCATCAACAGTTATAGCTAAATGGTCAGCAAGTTGCAAGATATCACTTTCCAACAATTCAATTTCGTAAATTTTGCAACAATTACCACAAGATGTGCAATCTATCCGGTCAGAAACTCGCTGAAATATCTCTTTAACGGTA
Organism: uncultured bacterium; assembly: GCA_964573385.1. Taxonomy (GTDB): domain Bacteria; phylum Armatimonadota; class Hebobacteria; order CAIYQO01; family CAIYQO01; genus JBAXQQ01. The sequence continues at coordinate 1,456 of CAZNLA010000390.1, read as the reverse complement.
TTATCAAGTTTACCGTTACTCCATTTTAACCGATATTTAATGAATTGACGGTATTTACAATTATAATCAGTTTCTTTTTTGATTATATCAGATATTTCTTTTAAATCAGATATTATTTGCATATTGACAGGTAAACGCACTTTAGTATTGAATTTATATAGATATGAGCAATGACAAAAATATTATACACGTCTCAACCCCATTAACGAAAGAGGCGGCAATATTATTAAAAGCAGGTCAGCAAGTTTTAATATCCGGAATTATACTTACCGGTCGTGATGCCGCGCACAAAAGATTAATAAACGCACTTGATGCCGGAGAAAAATTGCCGGTTGATTTGAATGGCATGATAATATTTTATGTCGGTCCAACCCCTGCACCTATCGGTCGTCCAATAGGTTCTGCGGGACCTACAACAAGTGGACGAATGGACGCTTACGCGCCGCGACTAATAAGTGAATCCGGATTACGGGGTATGATAGGAAAGGGGATACGCAACGCAGAAGTAAAAGCCGCGTGTCAAAACTATAACGCTGTTTATTTTGGCGCAATAGGTGGTTTGGGGGCATTATTAGGAAAATGTATTGAGGAAGCAGAGATAATCGCTTATGATGATTTAGGTGCAGAAGCGGTATATAGATTAAAAGTAAAAGATTTTCCTGCAGTTGTAATAAATGATTGTCATGGTGGTGATGGATATGAAATTGGACGTCATGCCTATGAAAAGAAGGGAAAATGAAAAAAATATCAGATAAAGTAATCTTTCTTTGTGTATTATTTTTAATATCATCCTTACAGATATTTGCCGGTTGGGCAGGTGGAAGTGGTGATGGAAATAATTATTATAAAGACGCTAAAATGCCACAGGACATGGCATTGGTATGGAAGATGGCATTAAATAAAGATACCACTATTTTACCGGGAAATATCGTCACTGCTGGTGATATCGCTATAACTCAGGTGGGCACACGGGTAATTGGATTCATTATTGAATCCGGTGAAGTTAAATGGTATAAGGAATTAGAAGATAAAGTAGCAGATAATTTATTATTAATTAATAATATGGTAATTTCCGCGCAATTATCTGGCCAGGTTACAGCATTAAAGCCTGACACCGGTGATATTATTTGGAATAGCCGTTTATCAGGTGCTACAAATAGCGGTGCAACCATCGGTGACAAAACTCTGTTTTTTTCTGCTGGTAATAGAAACCTTGACGCTATTGATATTGCAACTGGCAAGTTAGTGGCTTCAATAAATATTAAATCAACGATGAAATCCTCTCCTGTTTTAATGGGAAATTCTATAATTTTGGCATATGTTAATGGGCTGGTCCGCCTTCTGGTCGGACACAGGGGCTTCCGCCTCACGGAACTCGTCTCCCAGAGCCACGTAGGCACTCCCTTCTCCTCCGTCCACCCCGCCTTCCGCTCGCTCGTCGACCAGCCCTGCTCGG
>CAZNLA010000389.1:0-5535 GCA_964573385.1 uncultured bacterium | reverse complement strand
GCAGCAGCCTGGAAAACAGCGGATTTTTCGGCGCAAGATTTCGCGAATGTGCCGGACGCGCCATGCTTTTCACTCGTAAAAAAATGAATCAGCGCATACCATTATGGGTGACCCGATTAAAATCGAAAAGATTAATGGAAGCGGTGATGAAATATCCTGATTTCCCGATACTGTTGGAAACATGGCGAACCTGCATGCAGGATGAATTCGACCTGCCGGCACTGCAAACCGTATTGAGTGAAATTTTATCAGGCGAAATAACCTGCAGCGAAGTAAATTGTATCTCCCCCAGCCCATTTGCGCGTACCATGGCATGGCGGCAGATAAATAAATATATGTATGAAGATGACACACCGCAAGGCGCGGTTAAGTCAATGCTGACGGATGACCTGTTGAAAGAATTATTGCATGACGAAAAAACACGACCAGCAATCAGCGATGAGATAATTGCCGACTTCATAAGAAAACGCCAACGCACCGCACCGGGATACGCGCCGGCAAGTGCCACAGAATTGTTGGACTGGGCAAGCGAACGGATATTGATACCTGAAAAAGAATGGTTATTGCTGATAACATCAATACAAAATGATGGGCATAATTCTGATGATTTCACAAAGGAAATTGCCGAAAAGATTGTCTGTTTAACGGAAAATGGTGTAACTATTTACGCCGCGATATGGAACCTGTCACGAATTAAAGAATTATATGAATACCACGACATTAAAACATTAACCGGGAAAAATATTGATAAACAGGACAACAACACAGACGAATATGATTCCGTGGATATATTGGGTGAATGGCTGTCATTTTACGGCCCGATTAGTGCGGATGAAATCGTCAGTAAACTTGGAATTCCAATAACCGGAATATTGCCATTACTTGATGAACTAATTGATTCACAACGGATAATCCATGGCAATTTAACCAGCACTAATGAGTCATATTGCGAGGCAGTCAGTTTCACCATCCTTATGCGCATGGCGCGTGCCGCACGGCCATCATTCACCCCGTTACCCGGCAAATATCTGCCACTTTTTTTGGCGCAATGGCAGCATTTGGGTGATGACAATGACCTTGATGATATCATCAATCAACTTAACGGTTTTTCTTCCCGTGCCAATCTATGGGAAGAAGAGATATTACCTGCGCGAATACCTTATTATAACCCGGCTGAGTTCGACAATCTTACCGCATCCGGCGGTTGGCATTGGATGGGTGCCGGTAAGGGGAAAATATCATTCGTTAATGAAGAAGCAATATCAATTATGGCGACTATCGCGGATACAAAGGTTAAAGAAATTATATCAACTGATGGCGCGCGATACCCATTACATGCGTTAACAGTAAAGACCGGCATGACGGTGCAATCACTTACCGAAAGATTATGGTCTGAAGTATGGGCAGGCAAAGTCAGTAATGATAGCCTGGCAACATTACGCAAGGGAATCCAGACAAATTTTAAAGCGCCAGAATTGCCGGAAGCAAATAATAACCGTAATGTACCACGTAACGCCTTCAGACGTTGGTCGGCGACAACACCATTTTCGGGCAACTGGTACGTGCTGCAACCCGATATTATTGATGACGACCCGATTGAAGCAGGTGAAATAGCAAAAGAAAAAGTGCGTATATTAATGAAAAGATACGGCATTCTATTTCGTGAATTGCTGGAACATGAATTGCCGGCAATGCAGTGGCAACAAATATTCCGGGCATTACGATTATTAGAACTGGCCGGAGAAATTTCAGCAGGTTCATTTTTTGAAGGAATTAACGGTTTGCAATTTATCAGCCATACCGCATTGCGCATGCTGCAACAAAACAATTTAAATACAGACAAATACTGGTGGATAAATGCCTGTGACCCGGCATCACTTGCTGGTTTAGCAGGAATTACCGCAGGATTACCGCGCAGATTGCCGGGCAATTATATTTGTTATCATGGAACTGAAATAATAGCTATAATTCAAAAAAATGGTAAAGAGATTACTATCATACCGGAGCCAGGCAGTATAAATTTCAACCATATAATCGCTCCTTTAACCAATATCATGTATAGACGGGTAAACCCGATTTTAAAAGTAGTTGTAGAAAAGATAAACAATGAAAATCCCTGCAACAGTCCATATCTCGAAGATTTCAGGAAAATATTTGACGTAACAACAGATTATAACCGGGTATTTTTAGCAAGGAAGTCGGGGAAGGTTTGAAAAAATAGAAAATAGTGTAGAATAAGGTTGTTAATAAGGATAATAATGTATGGCAAACACAAATTTAAACACATTAAATCAAACATTCCGACAATTATTGGGTAATGGTATGCGTTATTATGTGCCTTCATTTCAACGTGATTATTCCTGGTCAAAAGATAAATGGGATGATTTATGGACAGACATTTTGGCAATAGATACAACCATACTTAATGATAATCATTACATGGGGTTTTTAGTTTTACAGTCATCTGATAATCTGAATTATAAAATTATTGATGGTCAACAACGAATTCTAACTATTTCTCTGCTTATTCTGGCTGCAATAAATCATCTGAATAAAATTGCAAGTTACGACGAATTAAACAAGGTCAGAGGAGAAGAACTACGCAGAACATTCATCGGTTATCTTGATCTGGTGACATTAATCCCTGATTCTAAATTAACGCTGAATAAAAATAACAATCGTTTTTTTCAAAATTATTTAGTTACACTTCAAAAAGTAGTAATAAACAGGATTAAAAAATCAGAGATTTTGATGGCAGAAGCTTTTGATTTCTTTAATTTAAAGATTGAAGAAAAATTTCAAACAAATGGTGAAGAAGTATCAAAATTTATTGTATCATTAACAAATCGTTTATTTTTCACAATCATCATCGTTACTGACGAATTAAACGCCTATACTGTTTTTGAAACGCTAAATGCACGCGGGGTTAAACTATCTGCTGCTGACTTGTTAAAAAATTACCTGTTTACCATAATAGATAAAACAAATCCTCATCCCAATCAAATAGAAGAACTCGAAAATAGCTGGGAGTATCTATCAACATTGATTGGTAATATTAACATGGAAGACCTGTTAAGAATATATTGGAACAGTAGATATTCATTTGTGCGTAAAAACGAGATGTTTCGTGCTTTAAGTAAAGAAATAACAACTGTCGGTGGTGTATACGAATTAATTCGAAATCTGAAACACGCTGCAAATATTATATCTGCATTTTCTGATAAAGAGTCACTTTTTTATAAAAGTCGAGATTTACAAAATGATTTAAGCAAATTGGATAATTATGATGTAAAACAACACCTGCCATTATTATTGGCGTTATATGAAAAATTTTATGATACAAACCGTAATATATTTGTAAAAGTTCTTCGTATGATTAGCATTATTTCATTTAGATACAATATAATTTGTGGTAAAAACCCGAATGACCAGGAACGATTATATAACAACATAGCAAAAAATATTACTAATGGAACATTATCGAATATTTCTGATATTAAAAATAGATTATTAACAATTTATCCACCTGATGATGAATTCAAATCAGCATTCGAGAGAAAAGAAATTCAAAATATTGGTAAATACAGAAAAATTTTGCGTTATATTTTATTCAGTATTGAAAATCATATATCAAATACTCATCTTGATGAAACAAGTAGCAAATATAGTATTGAACACATTTTTCCCGAAAACCCTTCTGAGTTCTGGAACAATGAGGAAGTTATTGATTTATACAGTTCTGTTAACAGATTAGGGAATTTGATGATATTAGAGACTTCATTGAATAAAGAAGTTGGGAACTTACCATACGAAAAGAAAATAGAATATTTTTCAAAGTCATCTCTTTCAATACCTAAAAGGATTACCGGAAATTATGATTGTTGGAGTTCTGAAAAAGTAAGATCAAATCAGGAATGGATGGCAAAGCAAGCAGTCAGTATCTGGCGAATAGATTGACACAACCCATATACCTGAATTATCGAATGCAATTCGACACTCTATGACTGGTCAAAGATTGGAAGTGTTGGTGTCAAATGTTCATGTGGTTGTTTACGTAAATATTTTAATTATCTGGATAAAAAACTAATTAAACTAACTTACAATAATGGCGATTTCATTAAACGATCACAATAGTTGATATCGATTATCGGTGACAAGAAACATAAATAGTGAAACTAATTTACTATTTTTACAGGTCTTTGCAAAACCTTGCGACACCCTGAAGGGACAGACACCTTCCTGGCTTCGCCACTCGGTGTCAGTCCCAGGTTTACAATGATTATAACATTCAATTTATATTAAATCTTAATGCAAAGCAAATAAATAAATTATCCGGGGAAATAATATTCATGTTAATCACTGTTAATGAATTCAAAAACAATATTGATAAATATCTTATGCTTGTTGCCAAATTTGATATCTATATTACAAAAAACGGTAAAAGCATCGTTAAACTTACCAGTACGACAGCAGATAAAATAACTGTATTAGACAATCTTGTCGGAATAATATCAGCAGAAAATATTAATGCTGATATCGTGAAGAAGGAAAGGTTTGAGAATAAATAAGGATTTAAACAGGCTTTTGCAAAACCTGTCTGAATTGTAGGGAATGCCGTCCCCGGCATTCCGTAAATAGAGAGTTTCTATCTCAAAGAGGAATGCCGAGGACGGCATTCCGTACAGAAAAAATAGAAATAATTGGGTTTTGCAAAAGCCTGTAAAGGTTCTCATATACCGGCTATTACACCAGATGGCGAATTGACTGATATGACAAAAAAATCCCCCCGGTAAAAATACCGGGGGGATTTAATTTATTTGATTTATTTCTTATTTGCGATAGCTGCTGCAATGTGGCTGTCAATTTTATATGACGGACCCATGGTTGAGCTAACGGTTATTTTCTTCAGATAAGCGCCTTTTGAAGATGAAGGTTTTGCTTTGATTAATGCCTGAATCAATGTTGTAAAGTTTTCTTCCAACTGTTCAGTTGAGAATGTTACTTTACCGATTCCAACATGAATATTTGAACCTTTATCAACGCGGAATGAGCATTTGCCACCCTTAAGTTCTTTAACAGTCTGGGCGATATTATCGGTAACAGTACCAGCTTTAGGGTTTGGCATTTTCGGGCCTAATTTGCGGCCTAATTTACCAACAATACCCATCATATCGCGGGTTGCTACTAGAATATCAAAATCTTTCCAGCCCTGATCTATCTTAGCAACTAAATCTTCCGCGCCAACAACATCAGCACCGGCAGCAGTCGCCAGTTCAACATTCTCTCCGCGGGTAAATACTGCGATACGTGGTGATTTTCCTGTGCCATGTGGCAGAGAAACGCTACCGCGTACCATTTGATCGCTCTGACGGGGGTCAACACCTAAACGGATAGCGACTTCAACGCTTTCCGTAAATTTAGCAGATGCAGCATCTTTTACAGCTTGCAAAGCTTCTTTCGGCTCAGCAACTTCAGGGATAACTACAGTCTTAACCGCATTGTTATATCTTTTACCGTGTTTAGCCATTTGAATTC
>CAZNLA010000388.1:0-5546 GCA_964573385.1 uncultured bacterium | reverse complement strand
ATGAAAGCGGTAGGACAATTCATATCATGGCCGAAATATGGACTGGCAGCATCAGATAACGGAGTAAAGGCGCGACGACCATCCGGAGTTGCACCGACTTCTAAACCTGCCGGTATATTAGAGGTATTTGCTGCCATCGCCGATACAAATCGGCCCCCATCAATAGTATAATGTTTCAGACATTCCTGAGAAGTCCAATCAACTATTAACGCCGCAATATCATCTACCACATTATCATCATTACCATATTTAGGTGCAAAATTTATTAATGACAACCGCATTTGCTCATTATCCTGAAAATCTGTTTCAAGAGCATCTATAACCTCATCAAAATCAAATAACTTCTCTTCAAATACTAATTTCTTTAACGCTGTTAATGAATCCGCGGTGGTAGCCAGTCCCATTATGGCTATCCCATGCATCCTGCGGAATTCAGCACCACCATCATTAATGTCACGCGCACGGCTAATACAGTCGCGGGTTAAAGCGGATAAAAACGGATCGGGAAACTTATCAGCAGGAAATCTTGAGATATAGTCATTAAAATTCAAGCAATGATCAGCAAGAGTTATGCGCATTTCGTCAATGAACTTATCCAACACAACTTCAAAGGAAATATTATCTGAACCTTTCAACTTTAAAATGGCATTCATTAAATGCAGTGGCATATTGTATCTGCTGTCAGACCATGCTTGTTGCCGACCAGCCAACATGGTTTCTATACACCCTACCATACAATGGTCCCGTGCTATTTCAATAGGGATTCCTATCTCCTCAAGTCCGGGTATTAACACATGGTCATTGAAAATTGCCGGGAACCCCACCCCGGTACGAATTACATCAAAACAAGCGTGAAAAAACTTCTCCGGAGAATTATCATGTAAACGTGCGGATAAATTTGTTGATGGCGACTGAACTAATTTAGTTGCTTCAAGACAAATATAACTTAATTCATTAACAGCATCATCACCATTCGGTGTTACCCCGCCGATACAAATATTTTGTATGCCGGCATTTTCTTCTATTTTTACCCACAGATGACAAATAATATTTAAAGCATCATCCCGGGTTATTCTGCCTTCTGTAATATCTTTTTCATAAAAAGGTAACAGATACTGATCCAGACGACCTAAGGCCATTGCGTATCTGCCTTCACTTTCAAATACTAAGTGGGTAAAATAAACCAGTTGTACGGCTTCAAGAAATGTTTTCGGTGGATTTTTTGCTACGTTAAAAGCAACTTTTGCCAATTCATGATAACCACTTTTTTCGGCAGCATTCGACCATCTTAATATATATGAACTAAAAGCATCAAGAGATAGAATCATCCCCTGTAACGTTGCTTGTTCGGTTGAGTCAGTATGAATTAATAATGAATCTTTTGCTTTTTTAATATAACCTGAGATACCGATAGACAATAATGTTGGATAATCGGCTAAGGTATGGTCCCATCCTGACCAAAAATCACGTTGTCCGCGTAACTGATGCTCTTTTAACAGTAAATTGTATTCATCTTCATTAATATTATCCGGCAATTTATGCCGATACCAACCGAAATGACTGCCACACAGCAAATCATTATCATATATAAACAAATTATCGTTTAACAATACATCATTAAATGCCATTGCACGGATAATCGCTTCTGGTTCTCCCGCATGTTTGCGATATGCAAGTGCACGCCAAACCGGACGCATATCTATTAACTGCGAGTTCCAGATTGTGCTATTATTTTCACGAACTTTTTCTTTTATATTCTGCCAATTTTGCATAATACACCTTATTTGCGTATAAATATTGCTTTTCCGACATTACCAGCTTCGACTTCTGTCATTGCAGATATTGCGTTATCAACAGTATAGCGATGTGTTATTACCGAAGCAAACTTCTCCTGAATTTCCGGATTTGCCAAAATAAATTTCAGATAAGTGCCAATATCATCAATTGTATATTGTCCACTACCTATTAATTGCAATGCGCGAAATGTAATTAATTCCGGTGAAAATACCACTCCCCCACTTGATGAATATTGACCGGGAATTATAAATTTGCCACGGGTACGCAGCAAATTTATCCCTTCAGTAAATGCGTTCGATGCTCCACTTGCTTCAATAACAACGTCCGCACCATCACCACGATTTAATTCAATAGCCTTATTTTTTATAATTTCCATTCTTTCGCTGACTGTTGTTGTTTTATAATCTAACACCAATCCGGCACCGAAAGATTCTGCTAATTTCATGCGGTATGGCGTAGTACCAGATCCAATAGCGATTACGTTACAACCGACAGATGCGGCCCAGGCAATCGCGAATAGTCCTACTGGACCTGTCCCCTGTATTACCACCAGTTCGTCTTTATTAAGTCCACCGGCATATTCACAGGCACGAATAATTGTTGGTCCCGCACAGGGGAAAGCTGCTACCGCGTCAATTGATATACCTGATGGAACCTTTACTAAATTAGCTGATGGCGAAAATAGGAACTCGCTATAACCACCCCAAAAGTGCGTGGCAATATCAGGATCTTTAAAATATGTTACACCGAAATTTAAACAGCTAGCTGCCTCACCCCGCCTGCATGAAAAACATTTTCCACATGGAACAGCAACACAAGCGATTACCATATCACCTGATTTTAGCGGTTGATTCAAGCCATCAACGATATTACTGTCTATAGCATCAATTTTCCCGATAAACTCATGTCCTAATATCATTGGCCCCGGTATTCCTAACCGGCCATTTAATATATGCAAATCTGTACCGCATATACCACTTGTTTCTAAGACTAATCGTACATTACCATTTTCTGGTTCAAGAACAGGATATTGACGAATTTCTAATGGTTTATTTGAATCAATGAATACAGCAACAGTTCCCTGCATTTTTTTCTCACTTTACATCATGAATTAAAAAATATAAAATTAGTCACGCTATCACATTTGATATTGAACTAACCTCAATTTTTTTTAATTATAGTTTATATATCATTGAAATGGAATAGAAGATTTGTTAAAGGTATATATTATTTGTAAAAAAGCACTACATATTGATATTCAATAAATATAAGGGTAAAAATATGAAACTTTTCATCATATTTGATGTATAATTAATATAGGACAAGTCATAATACATCTGTCCGAGGGGTTAAGAAAATGATTTGTAAGTTTTTCAAGACAATTTTAAATATGGCAATAATAATTTTTGCCACAATCAATGCATTTACGGTGAATATTCCAAATCCACCGGTTTCAATAACGCCATTGAACCAACCGCCCAGACAATCTGTAAATACTGCTATCAAAACATCACCTGCTGTAAAAATGCCTGCGACAGCACCAGAAGTAGCTAATGATGTTATGGTTCAGGAACAACCGATTGATGGTAACGGTAATGTTGATATGGGTGAACCGACACCAGATACCGGCATGCCTGCTATTGACCCATTAGCAGGCGAACCAATTGATGACCCAAATAGCGATTTCGTGCCGGAACCTGAAAAGAAGACTGATGAAGATTCATCAACATCAGTCACCAAACCATCATCTTCAGAATATTTTGTAAGAATTATTCCGGTTAATAAAGTTAATCTGTCATCTTTGGCACAATCTTTAGGCGTAAAGGCTACGAGTATTAACGATTCACGAACATCTACTGACTGGTGGGCTTCTGGCAATAATTCTACATCTGTTAATTCCACCACTACTGGTTCGTCATCAACAGGAACCAGTGGAAGTTTTGGTGTAAATAAACAACGTGATTTGCAGGAAGACATTAAAAGATTAATGACCATCTATCAGGCAGTTGATTATGACTACCAGATGTTGTATACCCAGGCATTTAATATGACTGCGCTAAAGAACTCCAGTATTACATCTGCAATAAGGGATTTGCGAGTTAAGCATGACAAATTGGCGTCTGATATTCAGGATAGATGGAGACTTTCTGATTCCAAAACAATAAACGCGATGCAAGACCGTGTTATGGCTTTCCAGGCAGATATTGATGATATTCGGGAGATGGATGACACTCTAAAAAGTCCGACAGCACAACAGAACCAGGCGCCACAATATGACGCAAATGGTAAACTGATCAATAATGCCACTACCGGTAGTACAGATCTTAATTCTCAATTACAGCAAGTACAAACGGCATATCAACAGGCTGCAACACAGTTTGCTAATAATCCCAAGTACAAGACGCAATTAACAAAAATTAAGACTAATATTGATACTGCCCAAAATGCGATACTGAATAGTAGTGGTAAAAAAGGTAATAACAAAACCGCAACTAATGCGTTACAATCAGCGGCAACATCTTTAACAGCATTAGGCATCCAGACTAATTTACAAACAACAACACCAATAACCGGAGCAAATAATCCGTTACTAAATCCTGTTAACCCACTTTTAGGTAATGGAATGTCTGGTAATACTCTTAACCCATACGGTAATAATAACATGTATGGCAATACACTTAACCAGTACGGTAATAACAACATGTATGGCAATACTCTTAACCCATACGGTAATAACAACATGTATGGCAATACTGCTAACCCATACGGTAATAACAACATGTATGGCAATACTGCTAATCAGTATGGATATAATGGAATTAATAATGGTGCGTATGGTAACAACGGGATGATTACAAATGGTATAAATAACGGTGCATACGGTAATACCGGGTATGGAAACACAGGATACAATACCGGATATGGTAACACCGGGTATGGCAACACCGGGTATGGTAATACCGGGTATGGTAATACCGGATATGGTAATACCGGATACGGTAACACAGGATATGGTAGTACCGGTGGTGACCCAAGATCACAATTCGCACAGTTGGAAGCAGGATATAATGCATTACGAAGTAAATCAACTGGAACAACAACCACAGCGCAAAAGAATGAATTAAACAGTATTTTGAGTAATGTTAATACTTTACGCAGTCAGGTTAATAATCAGGGATACATGAATAACCAGAACAACTTTAATAATGTAATGAACAGTTTAAATAATTTACAGACAAAAATTGATACTTATAAATCAACATATAATATCAGTGATCCAACCACCAATGGTGATGGTACGACAACTACGGCACCATCTGAATTAGATACTATCAGCACTGATGTGGAAACCATTAACAGTGATATGCAGGGAATTGAAGATGCTATTCGTAGTTTCAGAACATCACAATTTCCGAAAATTTCTAATATATTAAGCGGTTTGAATACTAGCAGAACTATGATAAATCAAATTCAACTTGACCTAATGAGTACAAAACCAAATTTATCAACTATAAAAGCACGATTTAATCAGACACGAGATAGAATTAATCAACTTAAAACTGATGTATATGAAGTACAGTTACAGGTTTTAAATTATGCAAGAACTCAATTAGGTACATTACGTTTATTGGTTAACAATTCGACTGATGTTATCAGAAATCAATTTTCAGGCCAGGTTGATACACACAGTGATGAATTAAGAAATATTGAAACTGATTTTAATAGTTCATCATATATTAAAGACCCGT
>CAZNLA010000387.1:0-5548 GCA_964573385.1 uncultured bacterium | reverse complement strand
ATGAACATTGTAATTATCTATGTAATTCTGACGGAAGGTATAGTAACAGTCGTAACTTTTTCCTAAATCCGGTATATTATTTTGTATCACAACTGATGCCCTTGCATTACCGGATTCTTTGCCCTGTTCATCCAAGCCTTTAACTAACAATGTATATTTTCCATCAGGAAACTGGGTATATTCTTTATAATTATTCGGGAGTTTCGCGTTATAATCACGTGGGTCGATTGTTTTTAATGCCTGGGTGTTCCAGTCGCAACTTACTTTACCCGGTTTATTTTCTACCTTAACTACCTCGTTGCTGCTCAGGAATATTTCAACAGGTTTTTCATCTGCCGGGTTAAGCTTCTTTTCCGTTATCAGTAACGCGATAACCACTGTTTTTACAGATGGGTCACAAATTATTTCAATTTTAGAATTTCCATGCAATTGCGCGTTGTTGACGGGTGATTTGATAGTAACCGGTCCAAATTTTTCCGGGTCCTGTGGTATTACCGGTGGGTCTACAACAGGGGGAATATTCGGGTCAACAGGTAACACCGGTGGTATCGGCACCGGATTGCCTGCTTCTAAACCTGCTGCAGGGCGATTTGATTGTACCGAGAATGACGCTATCTGATTAATATCATATGGCATACTGATAGATTTAATGTCAAGTCCTTTTGGCGACATAGTCCAGAATCCAATAACTTTGTTCAGGCTGTTAATGCGTGCCGCGCGTAAAATTATCTTGTCTGGTCGTGGCCATGCTATGCCACCAGCGTCGTATATTTTTCTGGCGATAATATTACCGTTAGTACCGATTGGTTGTCCAACCCATAAATCGCGTGACAACCCATCCTGACCAATTGTTAACGCGGCGATTAAATTGCCATCCGGTGAAAGAGTGAAATTAGTTATTCCGGTTTTCGGGCTTGAAATCGGTGTTCCACCGGCAACCGGAACTTTATATAATGTTCGGTTTCTGCCATTAGCGAGTAGGTAATATATAGACTGGCTATCCGGTGAAAATAGAGGTGATGAAACGGCGGTGCCGATATCGTCAACAAGAATTTTTCGTTCTGTACCATCTTTACGGATTATTCGTAATGATGTTTTGTCGCCGTTATCCGTTTTTTCAATCGCAAAATAAGATAAAAACTCGCCATCGGCGGACCATGCGGGAAACTTCTCAGTAATTCCGTCATCCTGTGATAAACGTATAGGCAGATTAACAACCCTGTTCTGGTCATCAATTTGAACAATGTAGATTATATATTCCTTCGCGACTTTTGTAGAAAATGCAAGCCATTTACCATCCGGTGATAATGCAGGTGTAATACGTGCTCCGGGCAATTCACGGTCTAACTTCAGGTCAGTAATGCCGGAATCATCTTTTTGCAGATACATTAATACAATATTTGAACTGTCATCTCCGAGAGAATTTCTTTGGAATGCGATACGGTCGCGAATCGTTTCAGAAAATACTATAACCGTTAATAAAAGCATGAATATAACAAGAAAATTTCGCAACATCAATTTAGTCCTTTGTTTTTATTTAATACGTTAAATGTATTAAAAAAGATGCACAGATTATACCACGCATATTATACGCCGGCGAGTTGACTGTAGCAAGAGTTTTAGCGATTTACCCGGATAATATCTTTCTTATCTAATTCTTTTATATCAATTTGCAGGTAAATCATGGCGTTTGTTGAAAAATAAATGTTACCAGACTTTCTCTTTTCTATAACTATTAATCATTTCATCAGGATAAGTGATAATCGATGTAGCCTGAGCAGAAGTTCTGTTATAAATATCTTTGGAGGTAATTTTTTAGTGTCACGAAAAAATCTTAATTTAAATGGTTCATACGCTGTTGGCGTTGATGTCGGCGGTACAAATGTACGGGTAGGCATAATATCGAAAGATGGTAAAAAGTTGGGAGAAGGACGTCGGCCGGCAATGGCGCAGGATGGTTTAGAAGCAACTCAACAGATGATCATTGAGGCTATTGAAGAAGCCGCGAAAAGCGCGGGAGTTGATATAAAAGATATGATAGGCATAGGAATGGGTGTGCCGGGACGTCATGATAGCGCAAATGGCATAGTACATTATTCACCCAATTTTAAGGGGTGGGTGGAAATAGATTTACTTAGCAAGTTTGAAGAATATTTTGGTGTTGCGGCATTTATGAAAAATGATGTTAAAACGGCTAGTATGGGCGAATATAGATTCGGCGCGGGTAAAGGTTACAACTGGGTGGTTATGATTACCCTGGGTACCGGTATCGGTGGCAGTTTAATAGCAAATGGGCAATTAATGTTAGGCAGTGGAGAAGGTTTTGCTGAAGTCGGTCATATGACTGTCAGCCCTGATGGTCGCAAATGTGGTTGCGGTAATCATGGTTGTTGGGAAGCAATGGCAAGCCGCGACGCTATTATTGAACGCGCTACGGAAAAATTACAGACAGGACGACCCAGTTCAATAGGGAAAATGACAAATTACGATATTTCTGCCATTACACCGGCAGTTATTGCGGAAGCAGCAAATGATGGCGATGAATTAGCGCGTGAAGTATTGGAAGAAACAGGTATGTGGGTAGGTATTGGCGTTGCTAATTTGGTGCAATTGTATAACCCGGAGATATTCATTATCGGCGGCGGTATCAGCCAGGCCGGTGATCTGTTATTCGGCGCTATTCGTCGTACCGTTAGTTGGCGAGGAAACATGGTACCAATTAATACCGATAATATAGTTCCCGCGGGATTAGGTGACGATGCCGGAATATTTGGCGGCGCAAGTCTAGTATATTCTGCTGCTGAAATTAAGTAGTATAACAAACCGTTTTTTTAATTTATTGTAAATATAAGGCTATTGCAAAACCTGTTTTTTAAATGTTGAGGTTGCAGATTTGTGGTAGGCGAAAACCACCCCGACCTTCGGCCACCCCTCCTTGGCAAGGAGGGGAACATAAAAAGAAGGCTTTGATTCTTATAACAGACATTATTTTATCAACTTACTAAATAACTCCCCTCCTTGGCAAGGAGGGGGCAGGGGTGGTTGGGTTGATTATATATTTTGTAGGTTTTGCAATTGCAATACATATCAGGAACTTTGATTTTAAAGAAACATATACTTTAAAATAGTAGTTTCGTCAGGCACAACAACCGGTCACTGAGTCTATCGAAGTGACTGTATCTTAAAACTGTTAAGGAATATGATGATTAATGTTGCAATAATTGGTGTCACCGGTTTCGGTTGGGTGCATTATGAAGATATCATGCGCGAAGTGGCTAATGGTAATTTTTCTGTTAAAGCTGCTGCCATAATTAACCCCGATGAAGCTAAAGAACAAATTAAAAATCTCACTGCTGCCGGGGCAGTAATCTACGAAGATTATCAACAAATGCTTGATTGTCTGGCCGGGCAGATAGATTTATGTTTTATACCAACCGGCATACATTGGCACGCAAAGATGGCAATAAGTGCTATGCGGGCCGGGGCAAATGTATACCTTGAAAAACCTGCTGCTGCTACAGTCCAGGAAATACGTGCCATGCAACAGGCAGAAAAAGAGACCGGAAAATGGGTGGCAGTTGGTTTTTAAAGCATGTATACGTCCGATATGATGGCGATGAAAAGCGCTATAGTAAATGGCGATTTAGGTAAAATATCATCAATAAAGTTTTCGGCAATGTGGCCACGTAATGATAATTATTATTTGCGTAATAATTGGGCAGGCAAATTAAAATCTGCCAATGGTGACTGGGTTCTTGATTCTCCCTTTAATAACGCGGTTGCGCATCAGGTTAATGCAATTGCTTTTCTTGCCGGAGAAGAATTGTGGGAATCCGCAAAGATAAAAAATGTTGTTGCGGTAATGTATAGGACCAGAAATATTGAAAGTGCTGATACTGTCTGTGCGAGAATTGAAACGGAAAATGGGATACCTTTATTTTTTGCCATCACCCACGCGGCAAAAGAAAACCACCACCCGCATATTGAAGTAATAGGTGAGAATGGCAGAATAACCTGGGATATCTTTGGTGAAATGCATATAAAAACCGCGACTATTGATATGAAAATGCCTGCGCAGGATGGTGATAAATGCAGAATGATGGTAACTAACGCGTTGATTAACAAGGTTCGGGGAGAAAACCAGTTTATTTATGGGTTAAATATTGCTTTAATGCATACAATAATTGTAAACGGCATTCATGAATCCGCGGAAATTATAAATATTCCATCTGCTTTTATATCAGAATTATATGATGAAAATAATGTCCGGTTATCCGTGATAAACGACATTGATAATATTTTTACCAAGGCAATTGATAACATGAAACTGTTTTCAGAAAATGGTATTTCATGGGCAAAAACCGGCAAAAAAATTGATGTAACAGATTATGTTAAAGGGGTTGCGGATTTTCCGCGCGGAGAAATATTATGAAAAAAATAGGTTTGGCACTTTGGGGCATTAATGGTCACCAGATACAAAACTCTTTCGATGCTAATTCCGGTGTTGAATTAATTGGATATGGTGAAATACCAGCGGAAAATATGCCGGAACAATATCGGGAATGTAAAAAATATGTCGACTTTGATGAACTGTTGAATGATGAAAAAGTTACGATGGTGTCTCTTTGTTCCGCCATGCGGTCGCAACAGGCAGAACAGGCGATACGCGCCATGCGGGCAGGCAAACATGTTTACGCGGAAAAACCATGCGCCTTAAATGAGTCAGACTTGGACGCTTTGATATCAACATCAAAGGAAACAGGTATGATATTCCGTGAAATGGCGGGTTCAGGATACGAACAACCATATTTGACAATGCAGAGTATAGTGCAAAGCGGACAAATAGGTGAAGTGGTTCAGGTTTTAGCTCAAAAATCTTACCCCTGGCATGCCAACAGGCCACAGGATGAAAATATTGATGGCGGGTTAACCTGTCAGGTTGCCATACATGCGGTGAGGATGGTGACTCAGGTTGCTGACCTGCACGTTGTTAAAGTGTTGAATTGCGTAGAAACATTAAATGGTAATCCTGTTGAGGGTGGGGGATGCCGGATTGCTTCATCAATGACCCTACAACTTGAAAACGGTGCTATAGCGACAGTAATCGCGAATTACCTTAATCAAACCGGCTTTGGTTCATGGGGTAATGAAGCATTGCGCATTTTTGGTACAAAAGGAATGGTAGAAGCAACAGATGGCGGTACTAAAACGCGACTGGTAATTGGTGATAAAGATATGGGGAGATTAGACACCACAACCGAATCTCAATATAACTGGTACAACCTGTTTGTTGATTGCGTAAATGGCAAAGACAATTTCCCTATGCCACTGGAAGAAGAACTACACCCGACACGTACAGTATTGCGGGCAAAAGCGATGGCAGGTTAGATAAAATCTCCTGTTTATACAAAACATATAATTAGTTAAAATTTTAATGTACGGAACGTCGTCCCCGACGTTCCGTTTTTGATATAAACTATTATTTTTTAATGTTTAGAGGCAATTGCAAAACCTGTCTGAATTGTAGTGAATGCCGTCCCCGGCATTC
>CAZNLA010000386.1:0-5565 GCA_964573385.1 uncultured bacterium | reverse complement strand
GACGAAGTCGCTATGAGTGGCATTGCATCATTTATGTTAGTGCCAGATCCTACCTATAACGAAGAGGTAAAGGAAGGGTGAAACATTGAAAATTCATTCCACAGCAGTCGTTGATGTTCGTGCTGTGTTGGGCGATGACGTGGAGATTGGCCCTTATG
Organism: uncultured bacterium; assembly: GCA_964573385.1. GTDB lineage: Bacteria > Armatimonadota > Hebobacteria > CAIYQO01 > CAIYQO01 > JBAXQQ01. Next base: position 5,407 of record CAZNLA010000386.1, on the reverse strand, counting down.
CGATAATTGGCCCCGATGTTAACATCGGCAACCGTACCGTTATAGGGTCCCACGCCGTGGTCACAGGACTTACGAAAATCGGCAATGACTGTCGCATTCACTCCCATGCAGTTTTGGGAGAACCACCACAGGACAAAAAATATCATGGTGAAAAATCCGGAGTAATAATTGGCAATGATAATATAATCCGGGAATTTGTCACCATACATGCTGCGGTAGGCGAATGCAACATGACCGTTATCGGCAACAATAATATGCTGATGGCTTACAGCCATATTGGCCATAATTGCAAAGTCGGTAATAATATTTACATCACAAATTATGTAGGTATTAGCGGTGGTTGTCAGATAGATGACCGCGTTGTACTGGGTGGATTAGCCGGTATTCATCAAAATGTGCATATTGGCAGACTATCTATGATTGGCGGATTAAGCAAAATTACCCATGATGTGCCGCCTTTTGTAATCGCAGAGGGTAACCCGATGCGGTTAATCGGACTTAATTCCGTTGGATTACGCAGAAACAACATCAGCGGAAAAACCAGAAACGAACTGAAAGAGATATTTAAATTACTGGTCAACAAGGGAAACCTTAGCAGATTGATAGCAGAAGTAAAAAATATCCCAATAGACTATCCTGAAGTACAGGAATTTATTAACTTTTTAGAATTAAGCGGAAGATCAGGAAGACATTTGGAACAAAAAAGCATGGTTACATCATGCTGAATTTATAATAAAGAAGGGAAACACGGAAACCGTCTTTAAATAATTCAACTAAATGAAACTATAAACGGGGTAGAGAAATCTACCCCGCTTTTTTTGTATTATCAATAGATTCCTGTATAATTACCGTAAAGATAAAAATTGGAATTCCGGGGACGGCATTACCTACTATTCAGACAGATTTTACAATTGGCAGTACAAATTATGATGAATAACATGAAACACAAATTATCTGTATTACGATTAGAATATCTGCAAAAAGCGCGTTTACAATTATTATCCGGCGATAAAAAGTTGTTGCCTGCACTTAACACGTTAAAAATTGATGCAAATGCTGTTTTAGCTATGTCACCTTTGTCAGTGGTTGATAAAGCTAACATTCCCCCCAGTGGTGACAAACATGACTTTATGAGCGTTGGTCCATACTGGTGGCCAGACCCGGCAAAAAAAGATGGATTACCATATATCAGGTTTGATGGCGAAGTTAACCCGGAATCGCTGAGTGATAATTATGACCGAGAAAGATTCGGTAAAACAATGCAGGCTATCGAAACCCTGGCACTGGCGTATTATTTCACAGAAGATAATGCTTATGCGGATAAAGCGGTCTTACTATTACGTTATTGGTTTTTATCAGCAACTACCCGTATGAATCCACATCTGCAATATGGTCAGGCAATACCCGGTATTGTAGATGGTCGCGATATCGGCATTATCGACACCCGCAGCCTGTCAAATATTGTTGACGCTATCTGTCTGTTAGAATTTTCACCGGCATTAACTGTTGGTGATATGAATGGTATGATTACATGGATGAACGATTACCTGAATTGGCTACTTAACAGTGACCATGGAAAGGGTGAAGCAAAACAACACAATAACCACGGCACATGGTACGATGTCCAGGTGGTTTCATTGGCATGCTTTACTGGCAGATATGATGTCGCCAAACAGGTATTATCGGATAGTGCAACAAAACGTATAGACGCGCATATCTCTGCCGATGGCAGTCAACCTCACGAACTTAACCGAACAAGATCATGGGATTATTCTGTTATGAACCTTGATGGTATCTGCCGACTTGCCGAAATGGGACGGCATACAGATATTAATTTATGGCATCATATTACCCCAACAGGTGCCGGGATAAAAATGGCAATATATTTTATGGCAAAATATATAAATCAACCATGGCCTTATCAACAGATAAAAACAATAAATATTTGTTCTGCATTGCCTGTATTATTACGACAAGCAACAATAATTTTTAAAGATGACACCTACGAAAAAATAATTTCAGAACTACCGGTGGAAATCATGAAAAAACACCGTATTAACCTGATATATCCAAAATAAAGGAAAACGGAATGCAAATATTACCTTTGAAAACTGTAAACAATCTTTATTGTTTTACCCTTGATAACCATCTATGCCTTATTGACACTGGTTCCCCCGCTAGTTTCGGAGATTTTCCTTCATTGCAATTAGATGGTATACCAATAAAAATCAAAGATAATTACATGGCATTAAGCGCGTCAAGGTTAAGTGGAATGGTGGGAGAATCTATAAACGCGTTAATAGGAGCAGATATACTGAATAATTATGAAATCATCATTGATACAATAAGCAATACCATTTCATTTTCATCGGAGAAGATAAATATAAATGATGATGCAATTGATATTGAATACTTCATGGATATCCCAGTTATACAGGTTCAGATAAACTCTAAAGAATACCAAATGTTTTTTGACACCGGGTCTCACCTATCCTATTGGCAGGATGAATTATTGACAGAATTTCCAATGCTTGGAAAAGAAACAGATTTTTATCCGGGATATGGTGAATTTAACACAAATACACACAACATTGACATAACCATAGGAAAACAGCAATACCAATTAAAATGCGGAATGCTCCCGGGATTATTAGGAATGACATTAGCAATGGCAAACGTTGATGGTATAATAGGAAATGAAATTATGCACGGTCACGTAATTGAATACTCACCGGAAAACGGTAAAATGGTGATATCATGACAATACCACATGAAAAATGGGCACAATATTATGATCACACTTATGAATTAACATTCGGTAATGCTTATCAGACGCTAACATCTGCATCATTACAGAATATCCGATTGAATGTTACACCACCTGCAAAAATTATCGATTTCGGTGCCGGTACAGGCCGATTAACAATACCATTAGCACAACAAGGTTATCATGTTACCGCGGTTGAACCATGTCGGGAAATGTTAAACATCCTCGTAGAAAAATCCAGTGATTTACCAATAAATAGCTACCACGGAAAAATAGAAGATTATCATACGCAGGAGCAGTTTGATATGGCATTATCTGTCTTTACTGTCATTTCATATATACTTGATGAAGAGTCACTTAACAAATCTTTTCATGCGATATCAAACTCCTTGATAAAAGGTGGATATTTGTTAATAGATATCCCATCAGCGAACCTGTTTCAAAGTTATTCTGTCGCAACCACATTAATAAAACGTAATGTGGTTATAACTTCAGAAAAAAATGATTTATTTACTTATACTGAAAATACAACTATATTCAATAACAACGGTAATACCTCTTTTAATGATACATTTACCATAAGATATTGGAATAAACAATATATTCTTAAACTATTATCTGATAACTTTATAATTAAAGAAAAAGTGTCAGGAATATTAAATAATTCCGGAACAGATTATTATCTATTGGTAAAAAATTAAAAACAACAGTAGAATCTGCTGTCAATATCAAAAAAACTTTCTTTTAAGTTAAATATGATTTAAAAGGTTATTTCGACAGGTTTAGCAACCGGTCATTGAGTCTGTCGAAGTGACCATAAGTAAATTTTCTGATATTAGATATTATTAAAAATCCCCCACATTTCTGCAGGGGATTTTTATTTATTGTTATTCAATCAATAATAAATCGACTTGCCATAAGTCATTATTTCTATTTATTGGTCTGATTAAAAAATGTCTTTACTTTAGCTATTAATCTGTCTGGTGCTACCGGTCTTTCCATATATAAATCGGCCTTAATCCAACGGCGGGATTCCGGACTGCTTAAATCGAAGATTTTTCCGGTCTGGGCAAATATAGAACTAAGCAAAACCAGTGGAATATCTTTTAATTCCGGGTCTTGTTTCATTTTATAACCTAATACAAAACCAGAATCAGCTTTTTCCAGCATTACTTCAGATACTATAACATCAGGATGAAATTCGCGTGCTTTACTAATTCCTTCTTCTGAATTAATAGCAGTGATAACTGTAAATCCAGCATCTTCAAATACTGATTTCTCACGTGGTAAACGTTCGTTTTTATCAATTATCAAAATGGTACCGGTAAAGGTTTCCTGTACTCGCATTTTTTTCTCCTTATATTTCTCGTTTGGTATAAGTGGTATGCAATAATTCATGAGATTTATGGCTGAGTGGCGCTTCTAAAAACTCCGCGTAAATCTGTTTTATTAATGGGTTATCATGAGAGGCGCGCAGATGCATTGCTTCATCTTCATTATAAATAGCCGCCATACGTTTTTTACGGATGTCGATATTGGTTGGCATTGGACTGCCGCCACCACCGATACAACCACCCGGGCATCCCATAATTTCAATAAAATTATAGTCGCATGTTCCTTTTGCTATTTGCTCAACAATTATTTTTGCATTCAGCAAACCATGCGCCACCGCTACTTTTAATTTAATGCCATTTAAATCAACTGTCGCTTCTTTTACACCTTCCAGGCCACGTACCGGGGTGAAGTCGATTTTTCCCAGCATTTCTGTTGTTACCATTTCCGGTACATCTTCTGCTGGTTTTGTTAATAAAAAGTTTGCGGTACGTAATGCCGCTTCCATTACACCACCGGTAGTGCCAAATATAACACCGGCACCAGAACCGATACCGAAGGCTTGATCGAACTCTTCAGATGGCAAGGTTTCGAAGGTTATACCACTTGATTTTATCAATCGTGCGGTTTCGCGGGTTGTCAGGACATAATCAACATCCTGGAAACCACTGTCCATCATCTCCGGTCGTTGCGCTTCAAACTTTTTAGCTGTACATGGCATAATAGATACAACAACCATATTGGCTGGATCAATGCCTGCTTTTTGCGCGTAATATGTTTTAAGCAATGTACCCAGCATCATATGCGGTGATTTTGCTGTAGATAAATGATCAAGCAATTCAGGATAGTAATGTTCAATATATTTTACCCATCCCGGAGAACATGATGTTATCATTGGCAATGGACCGGTGCCTTTGGTCAGTCTTGATACTAACTCGCTGCCTTCTTCCATAATGGTCAGGTCCGCGGCAAAGTCAGTGTCAAATACTAAATCAAAACCGGCACGGCGCAATGCGGCAGTCAATTTGCCGGTTACACGACTTCCCGCCGGTAATCCAAACTCTTCACCGATTGTCGCGCGAATTGCCGGGGCTACCTGTGCGATAACTATCTTTTCAGGATCATTCATCGCGTCCAACACTTCTTTTAATGAACTCTGTTCGCGTAATGCTCCGGTGGGACAAACCAATATACATTGACCGCAATTAACGCAATTGGTGTCTCCCAATGACGCGTCAAATGCCGGCATGATAACTGTCTGGAGATCGGAAGAGCACACGTCTGAACTCCAGTCACATTCAGAAATCT
>CAZNLA010000385.1:0-5571 GCA_964573385.1 uncultured bacterium | reverse complement strand
GAAACAGTATACCGCCATTCTGCTTGCCGGTCAGCGCGTCCAGTGGGACCCGAAATTGCAGACAGTATTGGACGAAGCAAAACTGAAAGGCACCCCGGTATTTTATGATGGTAATTGCCGCGCGGAATTAGTAGCCGGGTTCACACCACTGGGGTTCAATTTTGATAAAGTTGAAAACGACCAGAGCGCATGGCAGGATGACAGTTCGTATTCTCGTTTTGCAGTATATTTTAAAGATGAAGCAGTAAAACTTAATGAGAAAATGGCAGCTATAAAACCGGTTGCTACAGTTGACAACCCGGAAATCATGCTGTCAGAACGCACCAGTGGCGATGGACGTTTTCTGTGGGTAGTGAATAACACCATGTTAAACCTTGACCCGGCAATAGCATGGCGGGTAGGACTTATTATGTCCCAGCGTATGCCAGTAATCGCGCCGGTCACCATTAATGCCGGTGGCAATGTGGTATATGACGTCTTTGCGCGACAACAGGTATCGCCTGCCGGTACAAAGACCGACCCGATAATTCAGACAGATTTGCGTACCATACCGGCGCGGTTATACGCTATACTGCCGGCACCGATTGCCCAGGTTACGATTAGTTCTGTTAAAGCAGCAACAACAGGTCAGTCATTGAAATGGACTGCATTTGTACAGGATATTAAAGGAAAACCGATACAAGCCGGCATTCCATTACGGGTAAGATTGTTATCTGCTGATGGCAAAATACTTGAAGAAAGTTTTATAACTGCGGATGCAAATGGCGCAAAAGGAACCAGCAACATACCGTTAACAGCGACCACCACGGTTACATTAATAGCAACAGAATTAATTACCGGCAAAGAAGTTAAACAAACTATTACCGTTACCCTGGCAAAACCGGCAGAAGTAAATATTGCTGCAGAACCAACAACCGCAATAGCAAACGCAATCGGCGCAAGTACCAGTAAAACATATGATATACCTGCCAAAGCATTTGGACCACATCTGAAAGATATCACCATTCTGGCTGATGGCAACACCGGTGTTATAAACGCCATGAATTGGGATAACAATTTATACGCGATTGACCTTAACACCGGGGCGATGAAATGGCAGCAAAGAATAGGTAATCATTTCGCTTATGGGCCACAGGCCATTACCGGCGGATTTACCGTACAGGGGTATGATTTACAAACCGCGGAAGGTTACCATCTTTATATGATGGATGCATCCGGCAAAGCAGAGCGCCGCTTTGCTTTATATGGTTTGCCAAAACGAGCGGTAGCATGGTGCCTCGGTAAGTCATTGCTGGATAATATCAATAATTTCGTCACCGCGTCAGACGGCAGTTGGGTAGCAAGTTCCGGTGATTTGGGACTGGCAGTATGGAACCGCAGTGGAAAATTATTATGGAGTCAGGATTGGTGGAAAACGAAAAGACAGAAAAATTTCCTGTTAACTGTTGATAATAAGACATTGCTGACGATGATTAATACCACCGCGACCGCATATAATGCCATCACCGGTGAAAAGTTATGGAGTTTAAAACTTTCCGAAGTCGGTGCATTACAAAGTGGTATAGTCAGTGCTGACCGTAAGACCATAGCACTGCGCGCGGATAGCGACGGCGGTCGGGTATTTGTAATTCGTGATGGCAAGGTGATAAATACCTTTGTCGCTGCTTCTGATGCACTGGCATTGTCACCGGACGGTACTGCCCTGACAGTAACCAATGTCAATTCATTAAAATGTTATGCCACCGATGCCGGCCTGGTATGGAACTTTGCGGGTGACGACACCTTGCGCAACCCGCAGTTTTCACCCGATGGCAAACGCATTGTGGTTGGCAGTGAAATGGGGAGTCTGTATATATTCGATAACCAGGGAATAATGCTGCATCAAGAAGATTTAAACTCGCTGCCAACCGTGGCATGGTTTGCTAATGGTGATTTATTGGTTGCTACCTGGATGGGAAATGTTATGCGCCTTGATACTGCCTATAACAAAAAATGGGGTATTCTGACACAACCGGCAGAGACTGATATCCGGTCAAAACTGTTGGCAGTAGATAACACACCAACTGTCAAAATGACAGATTGGGGAAATGCGGACCTGCAACCTGCCAGTATTGAAAAGAACCTGCTGAAAGAAACCAGTGCCACCATTTCCGCAATGTGGGATCCGGGAACCCGTGGTCCGGAATGGCAGAATAAGATTGATATGCTTCGTGATGGCAAACCTGATGCGCCGCCGATACCATGGATTACTTCGTCGCAGATAAATATGATTGATTCCGGTTGGGTCAGCAAGTTCTCGATAGTATTCGACACTTTCCGGACACAGATAAAACTCACCGGCATTACTTTTGTAGAAGACAAAGACCATCCGGAATCATGGATGCGCGATCTTCAACTGCAATATTGGGATGTTGACAAAGAGCAGTGGATTAATGGCCCGTATATGCTGTCAAACTCCGCTGTGCATACCCACACCTTTAACAAACCGATTGAAGCGGCCAAGTTCCGCTTTATCAGCACCGGTGGCGCCAGTTGGCCGGCGGGCAATATCCGCCTGGGTGAATTAGTATTCCACGGTGAAATATTAGGCGCATCCCACCCCGATGTAGTGGCGAAAAGACCACTGGCAGTGCTGTTTGACGAAAAAGAAGCGGATATGAAATCACTTAATTATCCGGGACGACCCTTTGTATTCAAATATGATGACGCATATTCCGGCGGTAAATCGATGGCACTCACCTCCGCCGGCAATACCGGGGCAAACTACATCCCGCCATTCGGCCACGTCATTCCCAACTGGGATTTTGAAATAGTCGAAAAACCGGAACCCGGGCAATACCGCTACCTGCAATTCGCCTGGAAAGCATTAAGCCCGCAGACCACCGGCATGACGTTTTTGATAGGTCGTGCCTGGCCCGGTGGTGGTTTTGCATTTACCGCTGGAAAATATAAATGGAGTGAAGGTGTAATAGTAGAAAAGAAAATTACCGACACCCCACCGCAAAAATGGGAAGTCGTCCGGATAGACCTGTGGGAAATGTATAAAAAACCAATACGCCTGCAATCCATGAGCATAGGCGCAGAGGGCGGCGGCGCCGCATTCGACCAGATAGTTCTGGGGAGAACAGAAGCGGATTTGCCGGTGGTTAAGTGAGTTGCTGATAAATTAAAAATTAAAAATGCAAAATTAAAAATTAAAAGGGTAATTGCAAAACCTATTTTTTCTAATTATAGATTGCATTTTAGTTAATGCCCCACCCCTTAATCCCCTCCACGATAGAGAGGGGATTTTTTATTTGAGGGAACGTTGAACATTGACGTCTAATTATTCAAAATTGGAAGTTGGATGTTCGATGTTGGACGTTCACTTTTTGATTAAATTTAAAAAGCAAAACCTATTTTTTAATGTTCAGGTTGCAGGTTTGTGGTAGGCGAAAACCACCCCGACCTTCGGCCACCCCTACTTACCAAGGAGGGGAACTTAAAATGAAGGTTTTGATTATTATTACAAATATTATATTGTCAACTTATTACATAACTCCCCTCCTTGGCAAGTAGGGGGCAGGGGGTGGTTGGGTGCCAAATTATATGAAAATTTGAAAATTTTTGGTAAAATCTACCTCAAAGTGTAGTTTACACATATTGAAGGAGAACTTACAGATGGACTTTGAGCGTATTTCATATCTATCTATGAAAGGGCATTATTATGAAGAAGTTTTTGAAGCTTTATGTGAAAATTCTGAAAAATTGGTAGAGAGTTACACTGAAACTCCTGATGATCTTTGGCATCGACATTGTGAATTAGTCTGCATGGTACCATTTGAATACAGAATGTTTTTACTTGGCAGTACTTTAGATGGTGAAATAATCAATGGTGGATTAATTCAGTATTTTTATAATCACCGTGGTATACATAATGAAGACACATTGCAAACCCTTGAAATAATTGGAGCAACAGATATTTACAGAGTTTTCCATCAAGCAGTTGAACAATATAATTTACTTGCGCATTTCTTCTCTTCTGCAAGAAAAGCAGATGAGAAAAGTGTGAAATTAAATAATTTTAGAAATTTATCAGATGTTCCAGAAATGGATTTTTTTAACAAACTTGATATTGAATACGAAACATGTTGTAATAATAAGCCATTACTTGATTATTTCGTAGAATACACTCTTGCCAATAGAGAACGTTATTTTATTGATTAGTATAAATTTGCTTCATGTGACTGACACCGAGTGACCCAGCATGCTTAACACAACTCCCTTGGCAAGGTAAGAGCAGGGGATAATCTGACTTTACACATATTCTTACTAACTTAACCAAACCTTAACCCAACATTAATCTTCCCTTAAACTATACAGTTGCTTAACTGGGAATAAATGATTATAGTGAAGGCAGGAATTATTATTTATTTATTTGCAATTATATCAAAGGAGAATGATTATGCGTACAAAACATTTCGGAGCGTCCTGCCTGGAAATTGGGTTGGTTTTGGTTGTAGTGGTTGTAGTGTTAATCATGATTGCGCCAATCTGGTTTTTCAGAGGATGTGGTGGACACCATAACGGTGCCCGCCAAACCACCTGCACATCAAACCTTCGACAGTTGTCGATGGGTGTTACTATGTATTCACAGGATAACAAACTTCGTCTTCCTGGACTTTATAAACGTCTTGCTGATGGTACCGTTTCCCCGACTTATACCGGTTGGGCAGGTGAAATTATCACTTATGTCAAAGGTGGAACAGATATTACAACTCCATACGAAATGATGTTTTGCCCAGAAATGATTTCTGATATAGAAATGCCTATCAGTTATGGCTATAACGCCTGTCTTCTTAATGCTGATGGCACTGGAGTCAGTGAAAAAGCCATAAAACAGCCTACTCAGGTAGGTATTCTATGTGATGCAGACCCGGGAATACCTTATCCTGCAATTACTTCATCAAAAAAAGGCAATATCTATGGCGGTGGTGGTATTGTTGGTGGTTCTTCCATGATATTCAGCAATGTTGTTGCTTCTGAAGCGATGGGACCCAAATTGGCCGTTACTCCGGTGGGACGGCATTATGGCAGCGTTGTTGTTGGGTATGCGGATGGGCATGCCGCAGCAGATCCTGATAATGAGAATTTCACGGGTAAAGACTCGCAAAGAAGTGTAGTTCGCGCATTTTACATGGCTACCGCATTTGGTTTGGTTAATAATCCTGCTGCCGGGTTGGGGGGAGCCAGAAACCAGCCATTTGGCAAAATATCACCGGCAGAAACCGGCAAGACCATGACATATATTGGCGGCGACCCGGTGACACGACCTATTCTCGCCGCCGCCTGTGAAGTGGCCAAGAAGATGAGAACAGGATTTAAATACAAGGTTTACGGCTTCAATGGCTCATTGGATGGCAACAAACGTCCGGCGGATTACCTGGAAGGCGTCGTTGGGAATGATGCCCCGGGTTCAGTAGGTGGTCAAGTTTCCCATGTAAAGATAGGCATTGATGCCATGGTGGTGGTGGTTAACAAGAACTGTGCAATTAACGCAGGAACAATTAACCTGACAGAAAAAAGTTTTTC
>CAZNLA010000384.1:0-5583 GCA_964573385.1 uncultured bacterium | reverse complement strand
AATACCAGTTATTTAAGTTCTTATCATCTATTTTAACTATAGACATCTCTATCCCGTTTATATCTGTTTTCGTATATTTACTTTGGACTTCTGTATCTAATATTCTTATTGTTGTTTCTGCTAAAATTTGTTTTTTACCACTAAGTAAAACATATAATAAATACTTATATTCTCCTGAATCAGTAATCTTATACTGGTCTGATATATTTCTAATAAATAATACTTTCATTCCTTTCTTTAATGAATACGCTTTTCCTGGTTCAAATAAAATTGGTGGTCCTTGAATGTATTTATCACAGTATTGTAATACTTGACCTTTTGCATCTATTAACTCTTCTGCAACAAAAAATGGTAACTTTGTATCAGTTTCGATGTATAATACTTTTAAAGAATCAACAGTATACGATACAGTAATAGGAATATTACAACCTTTTAAATAAAAATCACGACAAGATAAAGTTATCGTACCGACTGTCATGCAATAACTAACATTATACAATGTTGTCATTAAGACTAACATTAAAATTTTGATTTTTTTGTTCATAATTCTCTCTTCCTATATTTGTTATTTTCAAATATCTTTTTAATGTCGATTTTCTTCGTTGTTGAACCATATCCATACTTAGGTAATGTACGAAGCTTCAAATAATCATATTACAAACTCTATAAGCTAAAATGGTAATTTAATCTGAACCTTGTAAATTTATTTTCTTTAAACACCTATCAATCTCCCAACTTGATATTAGACGCATTATTTTCTTTTTCTTTAAATTATATATATAAAGCATAGGATATTTATCATACTCAAACATAGTTAATCCTCTACCTGTGATAGCTATATATGTACTATCTTTATCAATTGATACACCAGAATATTCATTAATTTTAAGGTTTTCCATCGGAATTATCATGACCGGCTCATTTAATTTATCATAAAAATAAAAACCATTCATTCCTTCACCATTATGAAAATTTAATATAATATATTTATCATTAATTGCCATTGTCGTTGGATTGCAGAAATAATTATTAAAAACTATCTTATTCTCATATTGACCATTATCCTGTTTTTCCAAAACAACCTTAGAAGAATTATATCGGGACTCAATTGTATAAATTATTTTTTTGCCATCATAACTAATTTTGGGATAATAACCTGCACCAATTCGATTCATTTTCTTTTTATTTGTATTATAACACCAAATACTTTTATCTTTTTCAAAAATTATTATTGATCCATCATCACTAATATCTGCATTTTCAGCAACTAATTGTGTATCATTATATAAAATATCGATAGTTTTATTAGTAATTAATGAATAACTTACCACACGTTTCTTGTTTATTTTAGTAGAATTATTTTCAGACGCTATAAACATCAATTTTTGACCTTTATCATAAAATTTTGGAAACCCACATGTATAGGGTTTATTATCTGATAATAATATCCTATTTGAACAACGATCAACAATTGAATAAGTATACATACCATTAAATTTTGGATATGCACAAATATCGCCTTTATAATTAATTGCATATATAGTATAACCCGGACTATAAGATACATAATCTATAAATCTATGTTTTCTATTTATACGATCACAATAATAAAGAGCACCACCTTTATTTTCTTTATTAATATAAAATAAAATAGAATTCCCATTACCACTTATTACAGGATTAGAAATAGTATCTTTAACTATTTGAGTGTTATATGCAGTGGCAAATATATATATTGAACTACAAAATGAAATACATATTAATATCTGAAGTGCCAATAAAATGATCTTCTTTTTTTTAGAAGCATTTTTATCATGAAACCTAATAATAGTATCAACTATTATTAATATTAATAATGTCACATAAATAACCATATCTTATTCTTCTCACATAAAAATACTTTTAAAATTAAAGCATTTTTTATATCTTTAATAATATTAACTTTACTACTTATCACGATAATCCGATAATCCGGTGACAGACTACTCTATTCTAAATATTTCACCATTCCCTTCTTATAATTTCGATTTTCACCCTCTTTTTTGTGGTTTAACATCTCTTTGCAGTAATGATTCAAGATTGTCGAAAAATGTTTGAGAACCACAAGGTCGTCCGGTATGGGTTTGCTGACGTAAATACCATATATCGGTATAGCTTTCTGTGCTTAACCATCTTGCCCAATCCTTTATTGCGTCATGTGGTAGGAAATTTGATGATAATATCGGGTCTGGCGTGCCATTACAATGTGACGCAACGCTCATTTCGCTCGATATAATTTATAGCGATTCTCCCAGATCAGGCGCATTAGTCGTTACCGGTCCTCTCTTATAAAACTTGTTCTTTACCATGACTATAGTTCACCTCATTTTTCTGTCCAAGAAAAACCGGGTGCGCGTCATAATTAGGAAAATCTGTTATGTTTCCGGTCTTCAGATATGGTCACTGATGTCGGATACTAAAATCCCGTTATTTCTGCATAGGTGTGACGCCTGTTTTTTGTCCATTCAGGAATGTCAGGCGATATAGCATTACAGATTGTTGGCGGTTTGTGTCTGTCACCACTACAGCAACATTATGAGGACCGTCTTTATATAATGGGGTCGCGATATCGAATTTGTGTGGGCCGGCGCCGTTAAGCCGTATATTTTCTACCAGGTCAATAACAATGCTGACGAATGCCACCGGGCCGGATGTTTGCAATTCGCAATGCAGCAGACCGCAATATGGTTCGCTGACTGCGCCACCGCGTGGTGCTGCCGGGGTGCTCATATCCACACCATTCAGTAGAAAAATTACTTCTGCCTTGGGCGGTGGTGGAATATCGATATCTTTTAAAGATTCATGCACATTAGTTAACACATCCTGTGTCGCGGAAATCCTTAATTCCATTGGTGATTGTACCTGCATAACTAAATCAGGATATAATTCACGCAGTTTTTTCATGCCAACCTGGGCGTTTATATTTCCTAATGTCAGTATTTCGGTTAATACCGGTGGTGGTGCGTCTAACTCTTTCAAATCCGTAACTGCTTCATTTACCTGGGCATCCGGACCTGTTAATTGTACCTGATTATCTTCCGCGGGTTCTATTTTTACTAAATTGTATTTGGCATTTACCACTGCGATAGCATCTTCTATTTTAGTGCGGTCAAGTCGGAGCAGTAATACTGTTGGTGGGGGTGGGGGAGTATCATATTTTACCAGCATCTCCGCGGCATCTTTCACGGTATTTTCATCACCGCTTAAGACTACATCGCGTGCACCCTGGGCCTTAGTCATTACCGGGTGTTTGCGGCTTTTTAAATAATCTATCGCTTCCTGGGCAGTATATTCTTTCATTGTTACTGTTTGTGATACTGTTTTTGTTGCTGCTCTGAAATCTTCTTTTGGCACTAACAAAGGTGAACGGAAGTCTGTCCAATCATCCGGTGATTTTACCAGTGGTACAGCAATTGCATTGGGGAATTTTTGCTCTGAGACCGCGGTGTCAATAAGAACAGCAAACGCTAATTCTGTTTGTGCGGCACTCAATGAATATGCTGTTGCTTCTGTTTCGCCAAAATTAAAGCTCCCCGGCATTTTTCCATTGTCACCTTCCAACCATGCCAGCACCCGTAAAGCATATTTACCCAGGTCTTTGGTCAGAACCGGCTTTTCAACGACATTTTCTGTCACTGGTTCAAACTTTGCGTCGGTAATTGGTGGTTGCAGGGTTGTTAACAATAAAGGAACTTCATCCGGAAACTGGCCGTCATCGCTCCATTGCGATACTGCCCGTAATAATAATTCAAATGAGTTAACGGCAGTAATGGTTACCTGTTTTCCTTCTCTGTTTGGCAATGAGTAACATGTTGGCAGATATCCTATTTTTTTAGCAGTTCTTACCATTGTCTGCGCCATTAACCAAACAGTCCGTCCGCTAAATGACATTTCCGCATTGCAGATAGTCATTGAGATTAATATTAGAATCAGAATGTAAATATATTTTCTCATAATTTGTCCGATATAAAGTCATTGATTTATGGGGTTGGCTTGGCGTCTATCTTTTCGTTTTTACCATCAACAATAGTAATTTTATCTGTAATGGGTTTACATGATGGTACATATATGGAATAGGAATAATTACCGGGCATTAAAGGTAATTTTTCGGTTTTATCCCTGACTGTTATGATATAAGGTGATAAGGATAAATCCCCGAACTTGCCGGATACAGTTATTCTTAATTGGTACGCTACTGTTATAACCGGTGGTGGGGCAATGGTAAAGGTTAAAGAACTATTTGCTTTTATTACTTTACAATCTGTTACCTTTATGGGGTCAGGTTTACTTTCAGGGATATTTATTGTCGCGAATATATAATAATCCGGATCGCGTGTTATCACCATTATTTTATACGAATCCGGCATTAATCCTTTTAAAGTTACTAATCCATTTCCGCCGGTACCAATTGTTTGCACTAATGCACCGCGACTCTTGGGTAAAATGTAACATAATGGATTATTTACTGTTATCTTTTTATCACCATCCATTACTTCTAATTGTATTTCATTCATGCGTGGCAATTGCCATTCATAAATATTTGCTCCGGGGGTAATGTTAATCTCAACAGGGCCAAAGCGAAACCCGTAGGCAGCTAAAGTGACAAAGAACTCATGTTTTCCTAAAGTTAGTCCAATCAGGTTTATTTCTCCGTTTTTAACCACTATTTGCGCCGTTCCATCTCTTCGTTTTGTTTCACCATCTATTAAATATAATTCCGGAACCATTCCGGTATCCAACCCGATAGCTACGCCATCCTGATTAGTGATAACAACACGCAACCAACATTCCTCACCAACAGGTTGGGCGAACAGTGGTACAGATAAAATAAATATTAAAAGATAAAATATAACCTTCACGTTCATATTATACAATATTTGACAACCATATGGAATAAAAGTTTATAAAATGGTTGCTGTCGTAAAATTATAAATAGATTTGCATAATCTTTTAATCCTTACCATCTGTTATTTCTGGTAAATCTTATCATCGACTCTACCAATACCATCTTATTTTTTGTATAATTACCACACGCAAAAATAATATTTCGCGTAAATCGTGGATTTTTAATAAGGGAGAACCAAAATGGGTGAATGTAAATGTGGCGAAAAACACACCGGCCATTTATGTGTATTGCATAGCAAAGAAATGACAGAAGAAATTGCTGCTATCACTGATGCACCGACTGTAGTATGTTTTAATTGCGGTCGCGAAGCAAATTGTGCGGAAAATGTCTGCAACCCAATGCCAATAGAAACAAAATAGTTTTTTAAACTATACTTTCGCTTAAAATCACTTCGACAGGTCAGTAAACAATTGCTGAACCTGTCGAAGTGATTTTTTTATTCACAGTTTTACAGACAGTTGCAAAACCCAATAATATCTATTTTTTCTGTACGGAATGCCGGGGACGGCATTCCGTACAATTAAGACAGGTTTTGCAAAAGCATCTTTAATCCTAAACTCCCTAAAATTTTAGCGTATACAGTAAAAAATGTCAAAAATTACTATTACGCAATTGAAATAGTCTGTTTTAAACTTTAC
>CAZNLA010000383.1:0-5596 GCA_964573385.1 uncultured bacterium | reverse complement strand
GCGGGCCACGCGTAAAGTTGTGTAATGAAGCACTGACCATCGGTGGAATGGCAATCGTTGGTAATCGCGCTTTTTTCAGCGTACCGGGTGAAAACCGCATTGGCACGGTAAACCTTGCCACTGGCGCGATAGACGCTTCGCTGACGGTAACACAACCGAATGGCATTTGCCGTATGGATGACACACATCTGTATGTCTGCACCGGAAACTCCATCAAATCTATCGACATAGCCAAAGGACAAACGGCTATTGTCGCCGATAACCTGGATTCACCACGCGCGGTTTGTATTGATAATGCCGGTCAACTCTATGTTGCCGAACAAGGCGCACGCCAGCAGATTGCCGTCATTACCCCTCAAGGACAGCTATTGCGCCGGTTAGGCGTCGCGGGTGGACGACCTGCTACCAGTAACCCGTATGACCCGCAGGGAATGTACCGGGTATGCAGCGTGGCAATTGGTCCGGACGGCAATATATGGTTTATTGAAGATACCAACACCCGCCGCATGGGTGTTATGACCACACAAGGCGTGTGGGTGAAAGATATCTTTCCGACTATCCCCAGCCAGGGTGGCGCGGCAATGGATATGGACGATATGAGCCGCGTTTTTTATCACCCGGGGTACGGTTCTCTCGTCGCGCAGTCAAAGATAGATTTCGCAACCGGACAATGGAAATTGGAAAGTCTGTACAACATGACAGAAACCGGTGATTACACCGAACCGGCGGCAAACGATCTGGCGGCGCGCAGCACCGGAGATGTCTTTTCCGCTCCCATCGCTTTTACCAGCAACAAAGGGATTCGATATTATTGGCAGGAAGGACGCATCGCGTCGCTTTGGCTGCTGGAAAAAGGCCGTATGGTACCGGTGCAGATACTCAACGGAAAAAGCAGCTGGTCGGATGCGAATGGCGACGGTAAACAGCAGGCTGATGAAACGGAAACCAGTGGCACTGGACTCAGTATCGTGCGCTGGATGGACCGCGACCTTACCCTTTACGGCATGGAAGGGATGCTGAAACCGTACAAAATTGATGCTCGCGGAGTTCCTTATTATCATCCCGATGCCGTTACTCCCTATGTTGTAATCGGCAAAAATATTGATTTTTACCTGCATGGTTCCGCTGCGCAGGTTTCTCCCCCCGCGCCGGATGGCGGAACTTATTTCACCGGCAATATCGGACCGGGTCAGGAACGCGCTTTTTGGGACCGCTGCACATATTCGCGAATAGCACGGGTGAAGAATGGCAAAGTGCAATGGGTAATCGGCCAGCATGACGGACGTAAATTGCACAACGGTGATATGACATTCATTTATCGGCCATTAGGCGAGGTGAACGGTGTGGTGGTGGTTGGCGATGTCGATTTTCACCTGATGGCATATACCAGTGACGGTCTGGAATTAGGCGAGTTAATGCCGCACCCGCAAGAACATCTGACACCTGAATCCATAGTGCAGGAAAATGTGCAGTCCAGCCACTTCTTCCGCGACCCGAAAACCGGCAAACCGCTGGTAGTAATCGGTTCCGGCACCGAGGCATTAGTGCTGGAAGTAACGGGAATATCGCCGGACAGCATTACCCGCATGAGCGGTAAATTAACACTGGCAACCGCGCAACCGCGCGACCCGCAAACTGCGAAAAGCTATAACCTGCTATCGCGCACCTGGGTATATAACAACGGCTACAACACCGGTTTGGACGGAGAATTATGGGGAGACTGGGCAGACGACATACCGGCGTTAGAGATTAGCGATGGAAAGTCGCTTGTTGCTGATGTTCGGTTGCGGCGTGACTGTGGCAGTCTGCACCTGTTCGCATCGGTCATCAATCCGCAGGCAAGTTTTACCGACAATAACGCCAACCCCGCGTTATATGGTAAAACCGATGGAGTAGAACTACTTCTCGGTGGGTGGAAAACCGGCAAACCTGCCAGTCCGACACATATTTTCCTCAACGCGCGCGACAACACCGGCCAACATGGGGTGGCGATGGCTTATCGTCCCAATGATCCAGTTTTCGGTACCGGATTCGCGTCTATCCCCGGCGCAAAAGTGGCTGTGCGCGAAATGCTTAATCGGCAGGGATACCACCTGGAAGCAGAAATCCCCTTATCGCAACTACCCGAATTAAGCAAAGATACCATGGTGACATTCAAGCGGAACTATTGGCCCGGGGGTGTCCGCGGCGGCACCTGGAACGAGAAATTTACCGAACGCAAACGTGACCTGCTGGGCTGGCGCGGGCCACTGCAATTTGATGTAGCAATAATGCAATCAAATGCTAACGAAGCAGGAGCGCGTTTCAGTTGGGCATCCGGTCTGGAGCAGAAAGAATATCGTGATATGACGCCTGCCAACTGGGGATGGGCGACTATCCCGGATGGCGCCAGTCCGATAGACAGCTTTACCATAGACAACGCGACATTCACCAGTGACGCCACCATTCAGGTACATTACGCGATAGCAGCAGATGTGGCAATCCAGCGTTATTTAATCAGCGAAACCCGCGAGACGCCAACCGCCACCGATCCGCGGTGGAGCATTACACCGCCGTCCAAATATACAATTACTGGTAAAGAAGGCGATATCGCCATGACTCTGTGGATAGAAACGGCAGACGGCGCAATTTGGAATAGTCTGCCAGCGACAATTTATTATGCCACCGCGAAACCGGATATGACCGCAGTGCCTGTCCTTTCATCTGACCTGACGGATACCGGATGGGTACGCTGGCAAACCAATGTCGATTGTTTTTCCTATGTTGCGTATCGCGCCGCGGGTGAAACCGCCTGGCGAACAACACCACTGGAAACCATACATGGAAAAAATCATCGCCACCAGTTACTCGGGTTAATACCCGGTCAAAAATACGATGTAGAGATTCATAACAGCGCAGTGACATTGCCGGTAATCAGTTACGCTCATTTGCCCAACTACCGCAGCGATGCCGCGCCGGAAATACCACTTGCAGGCCTGACAGCCACCGCCAGTTCAAGATGGGGCAGCGACAGCGACGCTGCTAACGCCCTTACCGGCAGTGGTTACGGTTGGCGAAACAATCAATCAAACTCCAGTTGGTGGCAGGTAGACATGGGCAAACGCTGCACCATCAGCAAACTACTCTACCAGGGACGCACTAATGACGCGATGATTAAAGAATACAACATCTACATTTCTGATTCATTGTCCGACTGGGGAACTCCTGTGGCAACCGGCCAATTCACAATTCGCAATGAACCACAGGAAATCCCCATCTTAACCCAAAAATCCGGACGCTACCTACGCGTAGAAGGGGTATCCCGCAACATAATCCCCGGCTACATCGGCATACTCCGGCTACGGGTTTATGGTACAGAAGCGGGAGAGAATTAGGACATCAGCAACTAAATCTGAACAAAAAAGTCAGGATTGCAACAAACTTTTGTAAAACCCAATAATATCTATTTTTTCTATACGGAATGCCGTCCCCGGCATTCCTCTTTGAGTTTTGTAAAAGGCTCTCAAATAACAACTTTTGTAAAGATGGCTTCGACATGTTCATTGCCCGGGCAATGAACATGTCGAAACGACCATTGTTAAAAAGATTACCATTATGAGCGAAAGCCCTGTTAATAATAATTCTGGCAGTGTAAAAATCTTACCAGTTTATCAACTAAAAAAAATCGTATTTTTCCCATATCACTTCTTGACACAACTGACAATTATTTATTAATATCTATCCAGCAAACTATTCCGGTCAGAATAGTAGAGATTAAAATAGAGGAGAAAAGCATGTCAGATTTAAAAGCAAAATTGTTTCAGGATTTATCAGACGCAGTAGTAGATATGGATGAAGATAAAGCCATAACCGCATCACACCAGGTTATAGCTAATCAGATTGATGCTTTTGAAGCTATTGATAAAGGTTTGATTAATGGTATGGAACGTGCGGGGCAATTATTTGAGGATGATGAATATTTTGTTCCCGAATTATTAATATGTGCTGACGCGATGTATGCCAGTATTGATATATTAAAACCACACATAAAACAAGAAAATGAAGTGGCGAAAAGCAAGGTTGTCATCGGTGTAATCCAGGGTGACACCCATGATATTGGCAAAAATCTTGTTAAATTAATGCTTGAAACTGCCGGGTTTGAAGTTTATGACCTTGGCAGAGATGTGCCACCAGAAAAGTTTGTAGAAAAAGCCCGGGAAACAGGTGCGGACTTGATTGCTATATCAACATTGATGACAACGACAATGGATGGAATTGCGGAAGTTATTCGTATTCTTAATCGTGAAGGTATTCGTGACCAATTCAGAGTTATAATTGGAGGCGCACCGATATCACAGGCATTTGCAAATAAAATAGGCGCGGATGGTTATGCGAAAAATGCTTCTGAAGCATCCCGGTTAGCTAAACATATAACAGAAAATGACCGGATACCGGTACCGGTTGCTTGAATATTATAAAACATGAGTTTTTATCCTGACCTAATTCAGGCCATTAGTATCCAAATCAGTATTAAAAAGTCATGATTTCAGGCTATACTTTTATAAAGGTTACTGAGTCTGTCGAAGTGACCTTAAGCGAAAGTTCTGGTATTAAATGGTTTCAATGTAGCAATTTTTATATATAATAGGCCTGTAAACGCTTGTTCGGGAATTTATAATGACAATTAATAATAAAAATTGGCAACTGTCTGCTGCAAAAATGGCTTCTGGTATACGACGTCGTGTATTGGAACACACATTGCGCAATGACGGTGGCTATCTAAGTCAGGCCTGTTCCTCCGCAGAGATTTTTGCGGTGCTTTATCAAAAACTGTTAAATCTTGGCAATGTTAGTGAACCACTGCACCCTCGACCTTTTCCCGGAACCCCATCATCGGTTAACGCGGAATATTTTATTGGTAATGAGTTCAACGGACCGATAATCCCGGAATTTGACCGTTTCATTCTGTCACCAACGCATTATTCGCTGGTTTTATATACTGCTTTAATTGAATCGGGACGGATGGCGGATGATGGATTACTTTCTTTTAATAAAGATGGTTCCTCGGTTGAAATGATTGGTGCGGAACATTCACCCGGTATGGAGGTTATGACCGGGTCATTGGGACAGGGATTAAGTCAGGCCGTTGGTATGGCACTGGGTCGTAAATTAAAAGGCGAATCCGGACGTATTATCGTTTTTATGTCTGACGGAGAGTTTCAGATAGGTATGACTTGGGAAGCCATTCAATTTATGTCATATTATAAACTTGATAATATGCTGATATATATTGATTGTAACCGACAGCAATGCGATGGACTGGTAGAAAATGTAATGAATATCGAACCACTGGCTAATCGGATTAAAGCATTTGGCGGTCAGGTAAAAGTAGTTGATGGCCATGATATTCCGGCGTTAGCAAAGGCCGGAACCGGTAAACAATATAACAAACCACGTTTTGTAATTGCCTATACTGACCCTTGCCGGGGAGTAGAGCAATTACGTAAAAACTCTCCAAAACTTCATTATTTACGTTTTACGTCTGCGGACGAAAAAAATGGCTATCATGCTAAATTGGCAGAGATGATACAGGAGAGTAAATAATGAATATCCTTAG
>CAZNLA010000382.1:0-5600 GCA_964573385.1 uncultured bacterium | reverse complement strand
CATTCGCTGGTGGTTCACCTGCACCTTTAACTAACTATGATGCAGGCGCATCATGTGTTGCTACAGATGCTGTAGGAATTATCGTTTCAGCAGCAACAAAATTGCCATTAGCAAAAATTAATTATGCCGATGCTGTTAAAATATTTAAAGATGGAAACGGTGCATTGGCTGCCGGCACTTTATCAACATTAAATATATACGAACGCGATTCTGCATCAGGTACATTGAGTTTCTTTAACAAGTGCCTTGGTGGAATTACCCAGACAACTTCCGGCGCAACTTCAGGCATTAAAGTTATTGTAGTTGCCAATACAGCTGAAATGGTATCAAAAGTATCAGCTGACCCTTATGGCATTGGATATGCATCATTAGGCGATGTTGACCCGAACGCTTGTACCATACTAAATCTTGATACTACCGGTGGTGTACAGACATATAGCCGCGCAGCTGTAACAAAAGGCAAATCTGGCTGGTTACTGCAACGTCCATTATTTGCTAAGGTTAATAATGCTACTAATCTTGGTGCTGTAGCATTTTTAGCATACATTAATGATGCTGCAAAATTCCAGAAAAGTCTGCCTTACCAGACAAGTTTCTTTGCACCTAAGACTGCTGCTCAAGCTGTAGATGCTACAAATGGTTATCCAACATTACCATTAGCTGGATGGTAATCTAATTTCCCTGACCCTTGACCCCGAAAATAAAACCGCCATGCTAATTAGTAGCATGGCGGTTTTATTCATTTTAGTATGAACGGCAGCCGAAGGTTGACAGGGGACAGGCAGCGCATCCTGATTCTGCTAAACATATTACATAGATTAAATGTTAGGATGCGAACCCAGTTCCCTCATTAAAACGCACTTTTTCATAATCAGTAAAATCAAATTTTTACTGATTTAATAAGATAGTAATATTAAAAAATATTGGCTGTGTAAGGGGACTGGGTTAAATCCGGCAAGTTTAATCCCGGTAACATATCAAGTGGTATTCCGGATTTTTGCCTGTCCCCAGAAATACTGAATTATAATTCAATGCAACTTTAATATACATATTACGTATTAATCACATGCGTTTATTACTAATTACTATTGTTCTTTTATGTTTATTGGTATTTTCATCAGGTGACACATCTGATATATCAAGTTTCGATTCTACTGTATGGCCTGGAGTGCCAACTGTAGAAATATTGAAAGAAGTTAAGCCGTTGAATATTGAATTGGAAAAAGCGATAAATATACAAAATGATACCGATATTTGTCGTTTAAAAAAAGAGATTATAGTTAAACTTGGGAAATATTGCGGGGTACCACAAGACCGTCCTTCTTACATAAAAGAGAAAAATACTCAACTGCCGGATATAAAATTGATAACCCAATTATGGCTGCAAACAATTCAGAAGCAAATGAAAAACACAATATGGAAATATTGCGAGGAAGCCAGGCAAAATGGGAAAACAGAGCAGCGATTGCGTACCAGTAATCGGTGGGTTCGTGCAGACTTGATTACAGCAGACATTGGAATTGGCGATAAAGAAGAGATTATTTTATCTGCTCGTACTGGTCTTGACTACTTGGTAAGTCATCAGTCATCAAATGGGGTATTTGGGTATCCATATAATATTGACCGTAACGACCCCATAGGAAAAAATAATAAAAAACTTTTGGATGAAGCAATGAAACGTAATATCACTATTTTAGAAAAAGGATGGATAATTGATGACCTTGGTACTGGCGCCTTACAATTCGACAATGGTGAAACTGCGGCAATCCTGCTTCATGGATATGAAGTTACACATGAAAATAAGTATCTTGACTCTGCAAAAAAAGCTCTTGAATGGTCAATGAAAAGGCCATTGGTTATAAACTGGAATTATAATAGTTATCCCGCCTGGGCATTGGCAAGAATGTATCGTTTGACAAATGAAAAACCATATCTTGAAACTGCTACTAAATTCTTTAAGTATGGTGTTCTGCCCGGGCAATTGGATGATGGTCATTGGTTTGATCCTCACAACGCAATGTCAACCTATCAATCTCTCATGTTGCGTAATCTTACAGAATATTATCTTGCATTAAAACAGGCAAAAGATCCTTATGCAGATGAAATAAAAAAAGATATCATTGCTGGCATTAATCACTTGGCATCTATTATTACAACTTATGGTTCGAATCCCACTCAACGCTGGCAAGTGCTTGAATTAGATACCATCAGTTTAGGTTTAATGGTTTATGGTGATAATCCAAATTGGGAAAATGCCGCAAATATTGTAGTAAATGACCTTTGCAAATATTCAAAAGAAAATCCAAATGTATTACTCCCAGAGACCTTTGCGCAATATATGCTATATCGACAGGTGAAAAACGGTAAAGCTGAATCCACTGAAGTTAATATGGGAAAAAAATAATAAAATAATCATTTGAATCATTAATGTTCGCATGCCAAAAATGGCAACGCATCCTGGTTCTGCTAAACATATTACAAAGATTAAAATTTCCGGATGCGAACCCAGTCCCCTTATTCAACCGCACTTTTTTATAATCAATCAAATTAAATTTCACAAATTTATAATCCGGTAGTATCAATTGAAATGAAATACTTACCCTAATACCACTTCCAACACCTTCGTACAATAATCACACTCGTGGCATTGATTGCCGCAGGTGGATGTTTGTTTGAACCAGTCTAATGGGAATTTGGTGTTTTCTATTATATGGGGTGCAAAAATGGGGGAATAACCCGGTTCCAGTAAATCCAGCAAATTGCCGTAATGTTTGCGTGTTGTATATGACTGTAGCACTAACCTGGGACGCGAGTGCATGCGGGTGGCGAGTTTTACTACGTCGAAAATATTATCGTAGTTAATTAAATTTTCAGGACGAACCCAGCTATTTTGTAATACTGCCGGCCAATTCTTTTTGTTTTTCAGGTAGTTCCAGCAAATGTGGGGAATCCAATCTTCGATATTATCTGTTTCGGCTATCTCGTTTTCATGTGCTACCATATTATCGTGAAATGTTTGGCCCGAACAATAATTAAGACAACCACTGTTTGCCAGCATGTATAATCCTTTACCGTTTGCGTCTGCCCAACTTTTGAGTTCTTGTATTACTGACACTTTACGGTTAAGTTCGCGCTGAATATAATATTCGTCAAAAGTATCGGCAATATATTCCATCCCTTTTACAGTGCCAATGCGCATATTAACGGAAGCCCGCACCCGTATATTCGGGTAATATTGTTTAACAGTTTTTGCTATTGCCAGCGATGTAGTGGTGATAATATCCACACCACCCATAGTTTCCGCCAGATAATCTATAACCGATGCCGTCTGTGATTCAAGGTGTTTGCTGATAGCCATACCACCATAACAATTGGCATTGAATAACAGGTCTAATTTGATACCCATGCTACGAAGTTCGCACAAATCCGCAATCAATTGATTTTGCGCTCCCCAATTGGTATATCCACGCCGCGATGCTAATGGCGACCGACCGGATGGCATATCACCCCAGGGGAAATAAACTTCAGCAATATCTTTTTTATAATCCCGGACAATATTAATGAATGGTTCTTCACCATCACCCTCAAATAATTGATACCCCACCGCAAATTTCATATTATCTTTTACCTTGTAGCAACATTCGTAATTACCATTTTCCATACGTGAAAATTCGTAATTCGTAATTACCAATTCGTAATTAAATTAATCGGTTCCACTGTCATATTTTTCCGTGG
The DNA here is from genome assembly GCA_964573385.1 of uncultured bacterium. GTDB lineage: Bacteria > Armatimonadota > Hebobacteria > CAIYQO01 > CAIYQO01 > JBAXQQ01. Next base: position 1,865 of record CAZNLA010000382.1, on the reverse strand, counting down.
TTTCTGCATTTTCGTCAACTGACCAGTCAATAGTCCATGGTTTGCGGCGACGGAATTTGGAGTGGAATTTATTGTTTACCACTCCGCGTGCTTCCATATTTATCATGCATGCGCGCATACATCCGCGACCACCACATACCGCTTGACCGGTATTATACAGATTGTGAGGTTTTTTGTAGAACGGTGATATTTCTGACGCGGTTATTGGTTTGCCATACATGGTGCCGTCAACATATGGTACTTCATGGTCCGGGTCGGTTAGTTCTTTGCCACCACGGAAAGCAACATCACATGCCGCGCAGTCTAATTCACCCCATTCAACATCGTGCCCTGCCAGTGTCGCCTTCACCGTCTTTTCACCATTTATCGCTTGTCCCGGGCATTCGCGCACACAGGCTTTGCAGCGATTACACAATGGTGTGCCGTTATAAATTGGGTCTGGTTCCAGTTCTGCCTCTGTAATGATAATGCCTACCCGTTGCCGTGGGCCAAACTCCGGGGTAAGGAAAACTTTGCTGTATCCTATTTCTCCCAATCCCGCCAGGTATGCGGCGATGCGCAGGTTAACCGCCACGTCAGGTGCCGCCCGTCCGGGTGCAACCGGTCGGCTGAAGCCATCTCTAGTCATACCGTCCTGATCAATGGCGCGCCAATCACTCTGGTGGCCGTATGGTATTGCTTCGTAACCTTCATCTTCAATTAGTCGTGCCATATTCATTACCACCATTGGCATAAACAGATAAGTAATGCCACCATACCCCATGGCGCTGTAATTACTGAAAAATGTGCCTTCTTCAATACCGCGCAACGATCCGCGATTAACACGAAAAGCGACGGCTATCACCGATTTCGCTTCCGGCATTATCTGGCGCGGATCCTGTTGAATCGGCGCGCCTTCAAACCGGTCAATGGAAGCAATACCTACACAGTCTGCTCCCATTGCTTTTGCCTGTTGTTTAATAAACTCAGCGGTTAACATATATATTATCCTTCCTTTGTGGTGATGACCTGGCTTACTGTTTTTAGCCGGTTTATTATCTTTTCTTCGGCAAACACCACATTGTTATTGTTTTGCATTGATATACCTATTGCGGCAATTAATGCATTGGAGTTGTTAAATAGCGGTACTGAAATCCTGAATAAACCGCGGTAATTATTTGCCGGGTAGGCGTATCCATTTGCTCTGGTGCGATTCAGTTCTGCGTCATATTGCTCTATACTGTCCCACACATTGGCGCCAAATTCTTCAAAAGACCATCGCCGGCGAAACTCCGCGCGTTCTGATGCGGTCCAATATGCCTGAAAAACCAAACCTGCCGCGCTTAAATAACCATTCATGGTTTGCGCGGGTGGGTGCTGAATAATACCCGGCATCTCCGGACTGATACGCAATATAACCTGCAAATCACCGCTTCGCGCTTCAACAAAGGTTATTGTAGCATCCGGATATTCTAAGGCGAGTCCTTGCATTTCCGCACTGGCACGGGTGCGAATATCACGCTGAGACTGTCTGTCAACTAAAACGAATAATGTGGCACCTAACAGGTATCGAATAGGCTGACGGGATTTTTGCAGATAGCCACGCACAACCAATGTCCGCGCCATATTATGTGCCGTCGGTGGTTGCACGCCCAAACCACGGGCAATCTCCTGCAAGGTTAGCCCATCATCACTACGTCCCACCATTTCCAATAAATCCAACGCACGGGTAACAGATTGTATAAGGTCGTTTTTAGGCATAATTCATCAATGCTGAATAAATATTCTGTAATTATTGTAAAACTTTAATTTATGGATGTCAAGGGGGATGACGAGGGGATTAGGTGTTAGGCCGTTAGCAACCAAATCCGCACAAAAAAAAGTCA
>CAZNLA010000381.1:0-5625 GCA_964573385.1 uncultured bacterium | reverse complement strand
TTATTATTGTAATTTTATCGTAAATATATGGGGTTTACCGAATACTTACAAATAATTTAATGAGAAATGATTGAATAACTAAGTATAACTTTTTTCCAAACGAATTTATCCAATTAATATATTTTTTTTCAGGTTATTTTTACAGGAATTGTTGTGTTTATCATTATTGTAAATTGACATCTAAAGTTATAGAACATGGTCAAATATGAAAAAATCCTCTGCATGATAATGCAGAGGATTATATGTAATAACGGGAGTAATTATTTTGGCAGGCTCAGCGACTAACTGAGACTTTCAAAGTGACCTTGAGCGAATTAGATTATTCGTATTTCCGCCTGTAATGCTCCGGCAGCGCGAAGTGCCTGGAGAATTGCGATGATATCACGCGGGTTAACTTTCATTGAGTTTAAAGCGTTTACCAGTTCGTCCACCGTGCCGCCTTTAAGTTGGGCAATGCTTACTTTGGGTTCGTCAATTTTTACATCAGATGTGTTTGAAGAAACAGTAGAGCCATTTGATAATTCTCCAGGTTGGCTGACCAGCATTTCTGGATTAATAGTAACTGTTAAATTACCTTGTGCCACCGCAACCGGTGTTATGTTAACCCGACCGCCTATCACGACAGTTCCAGTGCGTTCATTGATGATAATTCGTGCCGGCGAATCTACAGATAATTCGGCTTCACCCAATTTTGCTATTAATTCGACAGTTTTTTCTTTATATTTTTCCGGTATCTTAACGCTGACAGCAGCAGAATCTAATGCAGTAGCGGAAACACCATCTTCATTTAACACTTTTGTTAATGATTCTGCCATACGCGCAGATGTTGAAAAATCCGGTGAGTTTAAAGTGAATGTAAGTATACCATTTGGAGCAAGGTCTGTTGGTATTTCATTTTCAACAATCGCTCCTCCGGGGATTCTGCCTACAGTAGGATGACCGGAAGTTTTTGATGCGCCACCGCCACTGGCAGAGAAACCGCCTAAAGATATAGTTCCCTGGGCTACCGCATATACTTTATTATCAGCACCTAATAATGGTGTTTGTAATAATTCCCCGCCCTGCAAACTGGTACAATCGCCAAGTGAACTGATGGCTATATCCAATCTGTCGCCGGAGCGCATAAATGGGCCAATATTTGCGGTGAGCATTACCGCTGCAACATTTTTAACTTTTAATTGGTCAGGTCGCAGTGAAATACCTAATTTTTTAAACATGTTACTTAACGCAAGAGTTGTGAATTCCGATTTTGTGTTGTCACCGGTACCATTTAAACCGACAACAAGTCCGTATCCCATCAACTGGTTATCTCTGGCACTCATCACCCGGGCGATATCTTTCACTCTGACGGAGATGGTTTCAACAGGTTTTGCAGTTTGTATACCGGTTGCCGGTTTTGTTCCCTGCGCCATTAACGGTATTGACAGGCTGATAATTAATAATAAAAAGATAATTTTTTTCATGTTAATTTCCTTTAAAATATCCAGGAAAATATGGTGGTAAGCAGGCCGGGACGTCTGGTTTTTGCGATGGGGCCATTACCTTTAAGACTAAGGTTTTGATTCGCAATTAATGTGCTGATGATAGTGTTGTCAGCGCCGATATCCTGTTGCCTTACTTCACCGCTGAAATCAATGATAATTGTATCTTTTTCCATGGTTACAGTTCTGGTACCGGCTACTTTTAAATTACCAGTAGGCAATACTTCTTTCACGGTAACCGCCAGTCTGTCCAATAATCTGCTGGCTTGTACTGAAGACCCGGTTCCATTGGCAGTGTATCCTGACTTCACATCAATTCCGGTGAATCCAGCGGTGACGCCCTTGCCGGGGGTAAAGGAATTACCGGCGGATTTTGAAACGCTGTGATTGGATGTGGTGGTACCGGATGATTCGACCATAACAATTACTGTCAGTAAATCACCGGGTTTAATTTGCGGTTGAATGAATAAATTGGGTTCCGCTGTTTTATTGTCAGCGATTTGCCACAGACTGCCATTTGGCACGGTTTTCTGCTGCGCAGGTGCCGTTTTTACATCAGAAGTTGTTTTTTCAACAGTAGCGTCAGCACAGAATGCTATTGTGGTGCTGAACAAAAGTAAAAATATGAAAATTTTCATCTGTTTTCTCCTTTACCGAACTATTTCTAATTCTGATATGCCTTTTACCCGTGCGTAATATAATTGATGATTATCCGGATTCTCCACCCTAATAATTTCACCGATTACTCCATCTTCGCACGCTGTGACAATCATTGATATAACCATTACACCGCAGTATGCCTTTACCATTACTTTGCTGTTTTTTATCACTACCGGTGTCTTTTCTGTGTTATTACCGGTAATTATTTCTCCGGTATTTATGGTGCATGCTGCCCGTATCCCTTTGGTTATATTTTGCATTGGCGTTGATGTTATGGTGGTAACATCTTTCCTGGTTAATACTAAATCAGTAGGATTTATATCAGTACCACGCTGAATAGTTTTGCTGGCTGTCAGCACCATGGCATAACGATGAACATTAAATGTGTAGTTGCCTTTCCATATTACTGATCCTGACTTAATAACAACGGCTTGTACAATATGATTTGAATTATTACTGTTATCGCTGAAGTTTACTGTCCATTCGCCGGATGGCGCGTATGATAAGTTGGGTGATGATGTTAAGGATAATTCGATATCCTCACCATTATTTTTCAGCTTATTTTGCAACCATTCCTGTGCAGATTTCGTCAGATTATCCGCGGTGGCATTGTCCGATATTTTTCTTAATACAATTACTTTATCGGCACCCAGATATTCCTGTTTATTATAATCGATTCCGCATTGGGCAAGTCCTATTTTAATTTTGCCCAGGGTAACGACTTTCTGCTCTCCGGGTTCATTTATCATGCCAACAGTAACTTTATCAAATGAAGGTTTTTCAGTCTCACTACAGGAATATTCCGCGACATCGGCCAGTCTGATTATCTGCGAGTTAACCTCTGCAGATGGTCTGACTGTTATTGTCGCCGCATTTGCCGCAAATATTATGCAACTTAATGCTATTGTAATGAGTGTTTTCATTAAATTATCCAATTATCGGCGCAACTGGTTCGCCATTGAGAGCATTTCGTCTGATGCCTGAATTGCCTTGGAATTGGTTTCATATGCGCGTTGCGCAACAATCATTGATACCATTTCTTCAACAACAGAAACGTTAGACATTTCCAGGGTGTTTTGGGCGATAGACCCAAGTCCATTGGTACCTGCTTCGCCTTCAACTGCTTCACCACTGGCGGCAGATTTAATATACAGGTTATGGCCGATTGAAATTAAACCGGCAGGATTGCTGAAACGTACCAGTTTAATTTGTCCTGCTGCTTTAATGGTAGAATCCGGCTTAACCATGCTGACGGAACCATCCGGCCCGATATTAACGCTTACAGCATCCGTATCAATTGTTACACTGCTGGTCAAGGCATAACCATCGGAATTAACCATGTTGCCGGCATCGTCACGTTTAAATGCGCCGTCACGTGTATATGCTACGCCTTTCGGGGTGTTAAGCTGGAAGAAACCATCACCTTCAATTGCGATATCAAGTGAGTTGTTGGTAATCTTATATTCACCCTGATTGAATATCTTTTGAACTGATGCAGTGCGGACACCGAGTCCGATTTGAATGCCGGTAGGAACTTTGCTGTCCACACCGGTGGTGCTGCCGGCGGCAGATAATGTCTGGTACAACAGATCCTGAAAATCAGCACGACTTCTTTTGAATCCTGTCGTATTCACGTTTGCCAGGTTGTTGGCAATGATATCCAAGTTTGTCTGTTGAGCGGTCATACCACTTGCCGCTGAATAAAGCCCTCGCATCATAATGCATATCCTCCCCGTGTTAGTCTGTCTTAACGACCAACCTCATTTACTGCTTTATCTAATGTGGCGTCTTGAACCTGAATTATCTTCTGGTTTGCTTCAAAAAGCCGAGTGACTAAAATCATTTGCATCATTTCCGCAACCGCGTTTACATTTGATTGCTCAATGACACCTTGTTGAACAGTAATCCCTGCTGTTTCAGGGTCGACAACTGTAGCTGTCCCGCCGGCATCGGTTAATGATAACCCTTCGCGTTTTGCGTATGCCGGGTCTAACGCGACAATTTTTAATTTCGCTATTTCTTTGCCGTTGGATAAAATTGTTCCATTTGAAGTGACGATATATTTACCGTCTTTAGGTATATCAATCGGTCCATTAGTGCCTAAAACTAAATCGCCTGAACCTGTGGATAATTTATTTTCTGAATTAACGATGAATGCGCCGGAACGGGTATATTTTTCGCCGGTAGCTGTCTGTACTGCGAAGTATCCACTACCGGTGAGTGCCATATCATTTTGATTACCTGTTGTTTGTAAAAAACCGGCTGAGTCATCTGCAGTTACATTAACTGATACTGCTGTCATCATCGATACTGGAGTTGATGGCATAGTAGTAGGTTCCATGGGGGACTGGTGGACTTTTTTGCGCGCGTCAACTAACGCATCCTGAAAAGATGTGTTATTCTGGAATGATGCTATCTGTTTTTTGTATCCGGCAGTGTTAACATTGGCCAGATTATTACTTATTGCTTCCTGGCGTGCTTCCTGAGATAGCAAACCATACATTGATGTGGTTAATCCGCGTAGCATATATTATGTCCTCCATAACAATATTCGGCACTTAGTGGTGCGAACTTAATAGTTTTTTTGAAAGATAGCAATAAAATACTGTAGCTCCGCTTCATTCTTCCATGAGCGTGCCTGGTAATTCTATTATTAACAGTATTGGTTAATGGCTATTCCATGACTATGTCATCAAAGAAAACTTCATGAACCTCCCATTTATCTTCTTTTAATATCTCTTTAAACTCTTTCAACATTTCCTCTTTCAGGTGCTCTTTGCCTTCAACGGATAATAATTTGTAATATGACTGTTTGCTGACTGTTAAAATTACTATATCCAATAACGCTGAGTTCTTTTCTTCAATTATTTTAGCCGCTTCACCCTTGCCGGATATTTCTAATGCTACAGTAAGGCGACAGAAATGATTACCATTTGTATCAGTTAAATTAATGGTTCTTTCCGGTAATTTTTCAATAAATTTTGGTAATGGTGCCGGAGCTTTAAGGCTTGCGTTATGCATCATGATATACGCGACTGCGCCTCCAACAATTAACAACGCAATAATTATAAATAATATTGGTTTTTTCATAATTTATTCTCCGCCTTCTTTTTTAGTTTCTCCGCCACTACTTGTTTGTCGTTTTTCATCTCTGAGAGTATCTTTTATGTGTGGTGATAAATCAATCAGATACTTATTATCAGAATCCATTAACTGGTCTTTATCAATTAATGGTGGTTCTGATTCCGGGGTAATTTCAGATGACATATCACCTTTGGATGTGACATCCGCATTATTGCTGGTTAATAAAACCACATCAACTCGTCTGTTATGCATCATATTTTCTTCAGTTGTGTTGGGAAACTTTGGCCTGGTATCACCATACCCAACCGAGCACATTCTTTTTGACGGCACATTCAGATTTTCAAAAAGTCTTACCACACGACTTGACCGTGCCGCGGATAATTCCCAGTTGGATGGAAAA
>CAZNLA010000380.1:0-5638 GCA_964573385.1 uncultured bacterium | reverse complement strand
TCCGGTAATCAGAGCCATCGGTGCAACAAAAGTATGGAGCTCTCTACTCGACTGACATCTGAAAACTTGTCCAATTTATTTGGGTTAGGTATTAGGTTCTTAGTAGTTACGATGATCACTTCGAAACTTCACAAAATCGATTTCTACCGATTTCAACCGAATTCGTACAATTTCTACCGACAGAAAAAAGCAAAACTATCACTAAACCAAATAAATTGGACAAGTCTGTCATTTCCATCATTAATTAAATTTATTACGCTTTTCTCCCTCCGTCACTGCGGTGACACCTCCCTCACGGAGGGAGGCTTTTCATGTCCCCCTCCTCGAGGGGGATGTCACCGCAGTGACAGGGGGAGTTTGTTTATAAGAATGATAATTTTTAAGTTCTTAACTTTTTTGTAAGGATTTTTCTACTAATTGCCTGAACTTGCCTGAATTATTTTAAATTTCAGTTGATTTAACGATGATGTTATCATGAGAGAATTGTAAAACATTTACTTGTTTTAGTAGCTTTGCTATACTTTAAAAGAAAAATTTTAATAAAAATTATTGATATTATCGTTACAGATTATTATCAAATATTTGACTATGAATTATGTCCAAACAATCGGATGTTAGATTCAATTAAAAAATCACAATGAATATTATAGAACAATCAAATACAAAACCAATAACCATTAAACAAAAAAGAAAAAGAATTATTCTTTGGATATTAGCCGCTATATTTGCAGCAATAGTCATGGATTATTTTTTGTATCCCGCGTTGGCACCGATGGGGGGAGAAACCGGCAATCGCGGGGAGAATGGCATTTGGTTGCGGTATAAATGGTATTTTGGTGAATATACTCCAAAAGGTTTAGATGCACTGGTGAATAATTTGCGTGACGGGCAGATTAAGTATGCTTACTGTCATGTGCGTTTTATTAAACCTGATGGTAATCTTAAATTTCACAAGGCGAAAACAGGACGGAAATTGGTGGTGGAACTACATAAACGGATACCGGGAATAAAGGTTTTCGCCTGGGTATATGTCGGAACTGGCATTGGCAGGCCGATAGTTAATTTGTCAGACGAAAAGATTCTTAAACAGGCTGTTGCGGAAGCCAAATGGCTTGTGGATGAATGCGGATTTGATGGCATTCAATGGGATTACGAACAATGTTCCAGTGGCGACCCGTGTTATCCGGAATTACTGCGCCAGTCGCGTCGAATATTGCCGACTGGTACGTTGCTGGGAGCATGCACGCCAATGTGGTATCCACAACCAATACCGCGCAAATATTGCTGGGATACCGCATATTTCGCCGAAGTATCCGGTATTTGCGATCAGATAGCGGTGATGGCTTACGATTCTGCCATGTATCTGCCCCGTTTATATGTAGCCTTATTGCGCAAACAGGTATCAGTCATCACCAGCACTGTATCACAGGCGAACCCGAATTGTCGTGTGCTGATAGGTATCCCCAGTTACGAAGCCGGTGATGGTATCACCCACGACCCACAATCAGAAAATATTCGCATGGCATTAAAAGGCGTCCGTGAAGGGCTGACTGACCCAACCACCAACACCCAAACCTTCGCCGGAGTATCCATCTTCGCCGACTATACAACCAATGATAAAGAATGGACAGAATATTATCAGAATTGGATTGGTGGGTTGTAATGAGGGTTGTTGGGGGGAAGTCATGATTTATCTGGGATATTTTTTATCTTTTTAACAAGAGTGTAAATACATCCAATAATTATACCCAATAAACTGTATATAAAGATGACAGGAATTATAGTCATCAGAAAACTTCCTTCAATATCGGTATCGAAAAACTCCAATTTTGGAGCAATTAGCATCAAAGCATAAAACATTATGAATTGATAAATTGAATATCCACAGCAAATACTTATTATCTTAACCCAAATTCCCGGTTTATCCCAAAAGCCAATTTTATATTGTATCCAATTTATTATCAGAATACCAATAATAGATAACCAAAATAAATGAATATATAACAAATAAGATTTCCAATATGCAGTAATAGAATAATTTTTTAAATCATGATTTAGACCAAATAATAACCATAATAAGTTCATAGTAAAAACTATTAATCCTGGTTTATCAAATAAAAAATATTTCTTATTGTTCATTTACATTCCTTCTATATAATTTCATATAATTTTGTTTGATTATAAATATATGGAACAAAGATGTCAAGGTTTTAATAACATAAATAATGTTGAAATAGATATAACATTACAAAAATGTTTTGTAGTTTGGTTTTGTAAAGTGAATTTATTAATGCACCTTACCGAGGCTGGTAAAATGATGTGTCTACCTAGGCATGAGGCGCATATAATAACCGACAATCTGCTATATTAGATGCGACCCGCGCTGGGGTCGGTTTTACTTTACGAAATCCTGTTCTATAACTATTCAACCCCAACGCTGGGATTGGTTCATGTCACGGTCACTGAGCCCGTCGAAGTGACCGTGATAATCTAACCATTAATACCTAAAACCTAACCCAAATAAATTGGACAAGTTTAATGGTAATTAATGCCTTGGAAAGGCAGTTTAATGAGTAACCCCAGGCGTCAGCCTGGGGATTAAACAATAACATTGACTGCGCCTCGTAGAGGTGCTTTCATAATGTCGCCTTTACAAGGCTCATGTTAATCGCTGTTACTTCCCCAGGCTGACGCCTGGGGTTAATCATTATGTCGCCACTCCGTGGCTAATATATATTGAAACCACTTGAATTCGGCAGAAATCGGTAGAAATCGATTCTATTTTGAGGGTAAGTTAAGTGACCTTTGGAAAATCCTGACTTTTTTGTACGGATTTGGTTGCTAACGGCCTAAGAACCTATTCCCTATTTCCCCAACCCACTTACTTATCTGTCCTAAATATTAAAGCGGGTAGTCCGTCTTTGTTGAACAGGTTGCAGAATGATATGCCGAAGTATCTTACTGCGGTTGGTTTTGCCACTTTATCGGATGTTACCACTACGGTTTGGCCGTCGATTGTCGCGTCTCCCCATACAAACTTGTTGTCTTCACCGGCAATGGCAAATCCCTGCAATTTATCTGCCTGGCCGGGGGTTAGTCCTTGTCCGACATGGGTGAATTCTATGCGTATTTTGCTACCTTCAATTTTAAAAGATTTAAAAATAGGGCCGTTTGTTTCGACCTTCTTACCATATGTTGACCCCAATGCTACCTGGGCGGCACGGTTACCATAGCCGGATTTATTTACCGGGTGGGTATCTTTGCCAAGGTCAGATGATTGCACTATCCACGTGTTTGGGTAATCAAGCAAACGCGCGTATAATTCGCGGTTCGAATCGATATTTGGGACTGTTGCCGGCACTGGTGACAGCTTTTCACCCTTTATGGTAACCGGGTTGGTCAGGTCAAACGCACAACCGCCACCACTGGGTTTTTGTACGTAAAGGAAAGGGAATTCGCCGGCTTTGTCATCGCCAGCAGTCGTTTTCCAGTCGTTCCGCCAACTTTTAAATAATACTCCCATAACCGGGTAATTATCTGCGCCGATGAAACCGCTGCCTGCTTCTCCCTGGTCCCATAAAATCCCGCGAATGGCGTATGGAATCAAGGGCACTATTTTTGTTTTATACAAACTGCCGGCCCAGCCAAAATCGCCGGGTTTTTGTGGTTGTCCCGGTTTGTTGGGCAGTTTAACTTCTTTTTTCACCGGTGGGTTTGCTGCCGGCGCGTTCGGGTCGACGACGGGTGCCGGGGCATTGGCTTCGGCATCTGCTTTTGCCTTAATATCCGCGACATCCTTCTCCCATTTCGCCAAATCGGCCTCATATTTTTTTGTTATTACTTCATATTGTCCGGATTCAATATACTTCTTCACTGCTTCTTTGCACGCCGGGTCATCCATCAGTGGTTGGCTGTTTACCCACATGCCGGATGCGGTGCCGCCATTTGCGCTGGCGATTAACCCCACCGGAACATCCTGGCCCAGAGCATTTTGCAACTGATACCCGAACGCAAATAACAACGCGGAAAAATTATTGATATCTTTAATGTCTGATGCCTCTACCCATCGCATATTGGGCATCACCATCATCCGCAATTTTGGGTAGGTTTTCTTTGCAGCTTCCGCTAATACCGGGTCGTTGCCAATATAACTGCCAACATTCATTGCCATGTTCGATTGCCCGGATCCAATCCAGACTTCGCCGATTAGCACATCATTTATAGTTATGCTGTTTTTGCCGGTAATGGTCATAACTTCCGGACCACCGGTTTTTAACGCGTCAAGCTTTACCATCCATTTGCCGTCTTTGTCAGCCACCGCACTTTTTTCCTGGCCGGCAATCTTAACGGTTACTTTCTCGTCCGCACCGGCAGTTCCCCATACCGGCACAACTTTGTCGCACTGCAACACCATATGGTCGCTGAATAACCCGCTAACCTTAACATCAGCAAAAGCGATAGATTGCGCCAACAGACATATGAATACCACCGCAACCGCGTTTAATGGAAAACGAAACATTTAAGTTTCTCCTTTGTATATTTATAATTATTTTAGACAGTGGGCGATTAATTTAGTTGTTAATTCGGTTGAATAAAGTATTGTCAAAATAAATGGATACTTTTAAAAAAAATAGCTTTATCATCGATTAATAGAAATTAAGATTGAGATATCTTTAGATATAAAACTAAAGGGACAGATTTTTGTAATTTCATTTAGTATTATTGCATTGATGTTATATTTTACCAACTAATATATGCTTGACATAGTGTATGTTAGGTACTAATATAACATATATATTAATAAAGGAGAAAATCATGAGCGAAAAGAAAATGCTGGCGCAATATGCGCAGGTGGAACAACCAGTGAACGTCGACCCGTCTATAGTTCATTGCCCAATATGCGGCAATCCAAGTATTGCCATGGGTGAAAACGGCGGCGAGGCAACTCCATGTGAACACCAGGCATTCATGTATGTTGGAGAAATTGGCGAGTTTACCTATAAATCAGATGATTTCTGCCAACGGATTAAGAATGATGAATTTGAGGATGAAAATAATGTTGATGATGACCGTTATGGCATTAAAAAGGTTCTTGCGGATGCCGGTTACGACAATAAAATGCTGGTCATAGAACTGACCTATGGCGGAATGACCAGTTGCGGGCCAACATGGTATACTGTGATATGCGGTTTTGATTACGGGACATTGAAACCAATTGCAGAATCTGATTAAGAATATAAATGGCATTAAAAGAAGTAAAAATATGAGTGAAGAAAAATTACCACCGCAATACGCTCAGGTAGAACAGCCTGCCATGGTAGACTACCCAATAATTTATTGTCCTATTTGTGGTACTCCCCCCATTACAATGGTGGAAGTAAGTGCTGAACATACCTATTGTCAACATCTGTCATTTATATACATATCTGATGAATTCACCTACAAATCAGATGAGTTTGAACAAAAAATTAGAGATGTTAAGGATGTTGAAAACGATAATATGGATGAAAATGAATACTTTGATGAATCTACCCAGGTAAAGAAATACCTGATGAATAAACTTATAGGTGCCGGATATGACAATATTGTAACTGCTTGCCCTCTACATCCCCTTTTTGCTTAACATAAATGTCCATTT
>CAZNLA010000379.1:0-5644 GCA_964573385.1 uncultured bacterium | reverse complement strand
CAAAAAAAATATTTTATACTTTTTTTAAGAGGCAAACTGCGGAACTTGGGCTAAAGAACAAGGACTGCCAGAACCGCAAATTATCGAAGTAGGAATGCGGGTAAGGTTCATTGTTCCATTGAAAGTTCCAATTGCTATTTCAGTTATTCCCGAACAAGTAGAGGCACAAGTAAAATCATCAGGGGTAGAGTCAGGGGTAGAGTCAGGGGTAGAGTCAACAATGACAAGAAAGATTATAAGTTTCTTGAAAGAAGATTTACTCTCAAAATTAGAAATCGCAAAACACCTTGGAAAAGTAAAAACAACCCGCTACTTAAATGACTTGATGAATAAACTTATTCAATCTGGATATGTAGAATATACTATCCCCGAAAAACCAAACAGCCGATTGCAAAAATATCAAATAACAGAAAAAGGCAAGGCATATTTAAACAATATAAAGAAGTAAACTGGTTAATTTTAATAAACCAGTTTTCCTATTCCTCGCCTTAATAATACATTGCCAATTGAAAGTTCTGGGTTTCATCATGTCTGTTGTACCAGATAATACGAAACCAGGAATCTTCTCAGATAGTAAACTATAATCTTCATGCTTTTTCCAGCATAATTACTCATTAATGCATAACAGAACTAAGCATTTATAGCGAATTTGGTTGTAAATCTTTAGACCATTCATTTATATTATACTTGCGCCTGAAACCTACTGATTCATAAGCTTTTAATGCCGGATAATTATCTAAACCTGTTGCAATTAAAATTTCACCGGTACCCATTGCTATTAATTTTGATATCGATAAAGTTACTAATGTTTTAGCGATACCTTTTCCCTGATGTTCTGCATTTGTGCCAACATATCCAATCTGAGAAACAGGCATTCCATTAGTATCTTTTAGAAGATGATAAATACGTGCTGTACAGGTTGCGATTTCCTGATTATTGAAAACAGCAATGTAACGACAAGTGCTTGCGCCAAATTCAGCAGGAGCGTCTACTTCTTTCATCTGGTATTCACCTGATAATGATCGTGCAAATACAGGAGTTTGCGCATAACGCACCAGAATAACTGCCGGATGCGATATCCGAAAGCCGGCCCGAACATATGCATTGGTAGCATCAACCGCCCAGTGAGGATGATATGGTTCACAACCCAATATATATCCGCCATAAAAACGACTGCCACCCCATGTCGGACCATATATTTTATTCACATTCCGCAACATAGCTTTTTCTTCTATTTCAGCCAACAAAAAATCTGCCTCAATATCGGCATTTGTTGTTAATGCCAACAGAAAAATATTAAACTGATTGCTATCCTGATATCCATGTAAAAATGCTTTCGGTATGCCATCATTATAAGCAATCAGCATATTTTCAGGTTGTAAATTCTCAAAACTCATCCAACGTTCTAGCAGTTTACTATCAACAGGACGACAATATGGCCAACTGGAAATATAATCATTAATTACTAAAACAACATCATCAATCCTACTTGCATCAAATTTTTCAATGATTATTTCAGGCATTGTTTTCTACCTTAATCCAGCTTTCGGGTGGGATGATACCATATAATTCTGATTGTATTGGGTCTTGTGAAATATTTGATATTATTCGTGTTCCATTTGCAAAAAGCGTCGTTTGCAAAGTTCTGTCATCATTCAGGAAATCAAACTCCAGCATTTCCAGCATACCGATTTCTTTATGTAACTGAGATACCGGTAATGCGATTGCCATCGCTTCCTGTACCAGTTCATCATCTATTGTTACTTTGAATCCAAAACTTTCACGTGTATTAATGTTAACCCATGCGTATTGCCTGCCAAAAGGCATAAGATTTGGAGGAGATCCATATAAAGCATCCAGTGTTGCCTTAAGCCCCGGACGTCCTGTACCAACCATTCCAAATTCGTCACCAAATTCTGTTATTGGCCAACCTTCCAAAGCGTTGTAATTCTGTAATTCCCACCAGTCATGAATGCAACTGTCATGAAATACCAGCATGGTCATCGGCACCGGGGTATTTTTTGTCATTTTATTTCCCGGCATAATTTTCGTGGTACCGATATCATAATAAGGAGTAAAATGACCTACAAAACCTTCAGACGAAACAACTCTATTTCCACACGTTTCCGAGGTAAATATTTCTTGAATTCTTTTTGTATCTTCTATTCTTCCCAGTGGTTTATTTCCATGTTCTTTATGTTCCAGACAAAAACAGAGATTTGCAGGTACCGTTGCAAGCACATCAAAATGAATCCAGTCCATCTTTTTCAGGTCACTATTAAAACGTTCAATTATATGCTTTTGCTGTTCAGTTGGACATGCCTGATACCATTGAAAATCATCAATTTTCCAAAATGGCATAAAACTTCCATCACTGTTCCGCCGATATATTGAATGCCTTTCTGGAGTACCATCGTCTAATCCTTCAAATGTCCAACCCCATGGTCCAATCATCGCGCCATCAATTGACTTGATTTTATCGATTTCACCATCTGAAAGCCATACAGGGTCATCACCACCCATTTTAAAATCTAATGAATATTGCACCATCCTGACTGGAAAAAGAAATATTTTTTCAAAGCCATAATCCCGCAAACGTTGTACAGATGCGGCATAATCAATATCATCCGCGCGATTATAACCGGTAAAAGCCATCAGCGAACCAAACAAGTTAGCAATTGCTGGTTTTTTCGCTATTTTTTCTTCCCAGGATACAAACATATCGCGTTCAATTAAATATTTGCGGAATTGCTTACAAACTGCAGTTATATTGTTACCAGTTGGATATAACCGCACTGAAGAATCACACCAACCATCAACCGGGCAATACATCTCTTCGAAAAAAGCATACAATTTACCATCTTTCGCGCCGTAATTACCTATCCAATTACTCAACGATTCCTGTACAACCAGCAATGCTCCATCGGAAGAAAGATTGCCAAACATACTCATGCCAAAATTGCCATGCCCGCCAGACATTGCCCGTTTATGCCATGTGCCTGTGGAATCTCTTAATAATAATCCCTGATATAATGGCAGAGCAAGCTCATTTGTGTCAGAAACTGGAACCATCGGACCCGGAAGCGTGACAACGCGAATAGAATCATCAATTTCCTGCAGAGATATTTTTACATTGTCATCATATATTTGCCAGCACTGTTTAATTATTCCGTTTACAGTGTTATATTCAACTATTATGCCGTCATTTTCACGATACGCTTTACCAATCTGGAAATTTAGTAATGCTCCTGAATCTTCAAGCCGATATCCACAATAAGAGAAATCTTGCTGCCACTTAACATTGCGAATTCTATCTGTAACAACAATTATATTGGCATCATCAGATATCTCTACAGAAATTTTATCATTGCTGATTGAAAACATTTTATATACCTTACAGGACTTTCGTTTAAGGTCACTTCGACAAGCTCAGTGACCGGTTGTTGAGATTGTCAAAGCGACCATTTTTAAGTATATTTCTCTTCAAAGTGAAAGTCCTATACCTTATTTAACGTTCAATATTATTAGACTTGTCCGCAAATAATAGGCGGTATCTTTCGGACTCTTTTCCAGCCATACATCGTTGTGCTTTTCACGTTTATCAGCTTGATAATGTGTAAAAAACACACCTTGTCTGACTGAAAAATAGCCACAAAATCTACTCACTTATTATTTGCAGACAAGTCTATTTAAATAATTCGCAATCCAACTATCCGGATGATTGTATTCATTCAATTCAATATGATGACCATCCGGATCCCATATTGACGCAATCCAGGCCTTGGATGTACCGAGAAAAATATCTGTGGTTGTTATACCGGCATCCTTGATTTTCGTTAACAGGTTCGGCAAATCTGTTACTTCCAGGCAAAAATGACTGAACGGGACAACAGGTTCAGTACTTTCAAACAGTTCTATAAATGTATCGCGTCCAATATATAGGTAACAGCCGGTTACTTTTCCGTCAGCATTGCGGAATTCGGGTCCATATTTGAAACCCAGCAAATCACAATAAAATGCTATGGAAACCGTCAGATCAGATACTTCGAGTTTTACATGATTTATGCCTAATATCATTTTTTCTCCTATCACTCTACTGTCAAATGCGCAAAACGAATATTGTTCATATATGCCGCATAACTTTTATACACAGTGACATACTGAACCGAAACATCATTTGCCGGTGAAGCCGCTACCGCACAATCAAATAGAAACTCTTTAGATTCAGGAGTTAATTCGAGTTTTGATAATGGGATTAGCGCAACAAGTGAATAACCATACTCCGGTAAATTACTTGTATGCCATTCCAAATCAACATTTGGCAACTCCTCGCCATTTTTATGGAAAGAAACTTTACTAATACCCTTTGGTCCTTTTGGTTGAAATACCACCTGGCGCACCAACCTGGTACCGGGGATAGATACGAATACATCTACCGCCGTATCTGCCCATATCTCAGAGTTCTTATTAATTCGCGGGTCATATACTTCTGCCTGAAAAACCAGATATTTACCAGCAACAGCACATTTTATACGAGCCATTTTATATTCTTTATAGGTTATCTCTTTTGCTTGTTCGGTCAATAATAATTCATTAATTTCGCTAAGTTTTGGTTCTATAGCTAATTTTTTAACAGGAACTTCAAGGTCTAACGGTAATTCGCAATTCCGCAACTTACGTGCGGTAGAACGGGTACCAATTACTGCGCGGTTTGCAGATGTTTCAATAACAAAATCAGCAAAGGAAGATTTACCCGGTTCCAAATTGTAAGACATCACTGAAGAACCTACTACATAACCGGCTCCCGGTGGTTCAACTATGATATTTACCTGTCCGACTGCCTGTTGAATTTTATCCTGATTAGTTAGAGTTAATCTTACCATTCCCCGTTTTCCCGATGTCAAAGATACCGGCGGTTTAACAAACTCCATCTTACTTTTAACTTCAATATCCAATGGTTTAATATCGCCGATAGTAACAATTGATAAAGTTTTTCCTTCCGATTTTTCACCGGAGATCATAAACTTCTTAATCTCATTAAACTTTATCTGATTGTTTTTGCTTGTTTGCAATATCAATTCCATTACCGAACCGGCAGTACCGGGTACCTGAAATGTTATCGGCAAATCAACATGTCCACCTAATGGCACACTGACTATTTTTTTACCGGAAGCATATACCTGGTTACCACATTTTATCATAACATCTACTGTTATATCAGCATCTTTAAACTCATCGTTGTATAGTGCCAGTATTCTTGTTTCAGTCGTTCCTGCAAAAAGATTCGGGAATTTATCTTCTGATAATGGCGCTATACCTAAATTATCATATTCTTTATCAAATAATGCTACAAAGGCACATCCATTTCGCGCTGTTTTAACTTTTAGTGAGTTAATATCACCCAATATGAATGACATTGTATATGGCCGTATATCTGTCCAATCCTCATACCGCAACCCGCGAATTATTAACCCGTGAATCCACTGATTAGCCTGACCATTTTTGTCATATGATGTAAGAAACTCGCCGATTCCATTAGGAATGCTTTCGTTTTGCAGTTTATATCCATATATTGGTTTTTCCCATTTTTCAAGATATCTTTCCGGATAGTGAATATTCAATGTATCTGTTGGAAATGTTTTAA
>CAZNLA010000378.1:0-5670 GCA_964573385.1 uncultured bacterium | reverse complement strand
CGGGGAGCAGGCTGGAAGCCTGCGGCCCCAGTGTATTGGACCGCAGGCATCTTGCCTGCCCTATGCTGAAATTTTAGTGGAATTATCAGAATGAAGTTTTCGGTAAATCTTCTTCTGTTCTTCCCAGAACTACCTGGTCAAATGCTGCCGGTCCGCCTTCTGCTGCTATTGCCATCATGTCTATGGTGGTGGGTCGTTTCAGGTAATCCCACAGGTCTACCCGGACAGTGGTCCATGTTGCCGGGGGGATATCGGCGACTTTTTTGGGATTTACGCTCATTATGTTGGTGGGTTTGCCGGCGTTGAATGCCATTCCGGCTATCCTTATTGTTATACCGGTGGTTTTTGCGTCCAGGGTTTTCCAGGCGAATTGCAACCAGCGATATTGGCCCGGTTCCGGTTTTTCTACTATTTCAAATTTCCAGTTTGGCACGACATGGCCAAATGGTGGACGCCAGATGGGAGCAACCTGCTTGTCGGCGTCTATAGCTATGCAACGTCCGCCGGAATATGCGCCGGTGAGAACGAATTTCGCCGGGCTACCGGGGTATGTAATATTTTTCATATCGTCTTCGTTTTCGTCAAACAATATAGCAAGTGGTTTTTTCGCGATGACATCCGGGTGAGATGACCCCAGGGTGTCACCATGCATCACTATCTCTGCCACTCGCAGGTTGCCCACCAAACCCCATGGCATGACAATGCGGAATCGTGCGGCTTCTACCGGTTGTGGCAGTATGTGGGTGTGCACCGCGGCATTGGAAAGCAACTGCATTGTTGGCAACCATTGCTCTTTTGTGACATCCCAATATTCCAGTGTCGCGTCGCGCAACCAAGATTCAGGATGGGTCGCGTCTTCAAACAATGTTATGCCGGTAAGTTTAATCCGGGTGTTGAAAAAGTCCAGCAACAGGTAATTAAATGGCGATGTTTCCGCGAACTGGTTAACATTATGCCACCCCAGCCAGGTGTCTGCCGGCGGGTCATTTTTGCCGTCATACAGTAAATTGGCATTTTGCTGCAACGCAATTTCGCCACCCCAGTTGCCGGATGGGACAAAGCGGATGATAGCTTTATTATCTGCCAACAGGTTCGGTGTTATCGGCTTTGCCACTTCTTCGGCATTGCTCCATTCTGCTATGCGGGTTGTCGGCGCGCCATCATCCTTTAATAATTTGTCGCGCATATCGGTTATGGCGGGGTCCGGCTTAATTTTCATCGATGTTATCTGTTTATTGTTGGCAAACCAGCTTATTGTGCCTTCCCAGGTACCGGCAACCAGTGTGTTGTCGCGCATCCATACCGTCGTTGCCACCGCACCCAAATCGCGTTCCATCTGCAGTGTGCCGTCAATGTTCAGGATATACAGGCTGCCCAGATCGCTGGTTACTGACACTTGTTTACCATCCGGTGATATACGCGGACAACGGGCGGTATTGTCGCAGGCGAATGTCCATTGCAAACCATTTGCCGTTGAATATAATTTAAGCAGGTTATCTTCAGTTGCCGCCACTGTTAAACCATCTGAGGATATATCTATCGTGCCTGAGTTTGTAATGAATGAAATTAACAGTTTGCCATCGCGCAATATGACTATGCGACCACCCTCGGTGGTGGTTTGTATGGCAATGGTTTTCCCGTCTTTACTAATTTTTATATCGCGAACTTCCCCGCCGGAAGCAACTGTTTGCTGCCTTAATTTTGTGCCGTTATCAGCCTGGTATAATGTCGCAGTCATGCCTTCAACTACCAGCAGTTTATTAATATCTACCGGTGCTAAATTAGCGGTATGGCGTTTTGTTTTCCACCAGTCCTGTTTCCATAATAATTTGCCGTCTTTATTCCAAACTGCCAACCCAAGATCGCCAGCACTGGCAACCCAACTGCCATCCTGGGATACCGCAAAGTTGTTGATTCGGTCGTTTAAAATAGACGGTACAAAACGGTGAACAAGCCGTTTGGGCAATCCATACAACGCGAACCGACGGGCAAGTTTGCCGTCGTTGCCAACCAGGTACATATGATAACCTTCGGCAGAATTAAAGTCGAATCCCTGCACCGCAAAACCATTACTCAGTGCCTGCGGAGCAAAGGCAAAGTAATGCCCGACACGACCACGCCACCTAATCGCCGCATTTTTTGTGTCAACGGCATACAGGTTGTTATCCCAGTTGTTGGCATTTATGAATAAAGTGGTGCCGTTATTGGATAACACCATATCACGAATATGTGGACCAAAGGCGTTTTCTGCTGTAACTGGTTTTGGCAGTTCTTCCGCATACGGTAACGATTTAACAATTAAAAATAATGATCTTCTGGTTGTTATGCCACTTAATAATTCTGCTGCTTCGACTGTTACGTCGGATGGGAAATAGTAATCTTTTATTACTCCGGCAGAACCTGTAGTAATTATATCTTCCTGCACAATTTCTTTTTTGTTGTTTATTATACGTATGCGTACAGGAATCATGCTGTTTATAGCTTTGCCGGTTTTATCTAAAACTTTAACAGACAAACTAAACTTTTGCTCTTCACGATTCAGGTTTAATGTTTGTACTGCCACATCGCTAATCTCTGCCGGCAATATGGCATAAACCCGCGCCGGTATGGTTCTTAAATCTGCCTGGACAATGCCATTTACAGGTTCAACTTTTTTCATGGCGAATACATCGTAAACGTATTTTGCGTCGGCAGACAGTTTTATCGGCGCGATTACCGGCACCCGGGATGTCAGTGCCAGTGATACCCGCCACATTTGACCGGGATCCAGCGCGGGTATGGTATTATTCACCGCGAATAGAACCTTGCCATCGCCATTTTTACTTTCAGATATGAATACTTCGTCGATATCTACCCCTGCCGGTGCTGCAGTAACGGCGTTAATTGCTTTCGCCACTGCCGGCAGGTTGGCGCGTACATATCCCTGGAATCGCCAGTAGGCGGCATCGTCACCAGCCTGACTGGGGTCCTTTTCAAACTTGTCGAACTTTACACCCAATGGGGTGAAATCCGTCATCAACTCTTTGCGACAGTTATCATCATAAAATATCGATGTTCCCGCCGCTTTCGCGTTCTTCAGCGTTTCCGCCAGTTTCGGTTCCATCTCTACCCATTGGTCAACTAATATCACCGCTTTGTATTTATTTAACGAGTTCGGGGTCATATCATCGGTGAAGATAATGCTTGCCGGGGTATGGTTATACATACAGGTGGTATATGCTTCCCACAACCGGGCAAAATGTCGGCCGGTTATATGTTGCCATTCATCAATGCGGAATTGTCTGCCGTCGGCAATAATTGCCACCGTATCATTATTTTTAAGGGTGGTGAACCATGGGCCATAATTCTTTGTCACCTCACCCAATGCCCGCCAGAAAGACAGGTATCCGTGGTCGGACAGACGGCTATCTTCCGGTTTAATACCCCATGGGTGCGCCTTGCCAGAGAACCCGACGCCATCCGCGCCACGCATAATCATATCAAACAATGCCGGCAATGCTTGGTCGCCGGTTCCCGCGTCATTCCACACCTCGGGGTGTGCCCAGGCGCGTTTGCCGGGACGTTTGTAAAAATCGACATTGTGGGCAAAAGTATAAGGAGGTGCAACCTGTTCCCACTGGATATGCAGGTCAACCTCGTCAACATTACTCAACGAGACCGGTGGATAAGCCTCTACCTTGCGGTAAGGGGCAGAATTGGCGGTGATGATTTTGGGAGAAACTGCTCTGGCGGTGTCGGTAAACAACTTTTGTGCGTCTACCCCAAAACTGTACCGTCGGTCGGAAACCTTATCCAGCACAGGGTCCCATTTGCCGGTATCCTTGGCTGTCTTCAATGCGTCTGTATATGCCTTCGCTTCGGCGGTATCCACAGCATCATCTTTTAACCCGCCAAAGTTCCACCAGTTCATTGATAGTACCCAACCGCGGAATGATGAAAATGGCATTAACGCGGTGGTGGCGGTGGTAATATTTTTGCACATATCCTCCGGTTTGCGGGCATCAAAACCGGTATTTAACGGTAAGCCGGCATCCATACCCAGCGGTTCTGCCATTTCTGTTATTCCGTGGGCAGAATATCCCGCCATTGTCTGCAATAATACCGCGTCAAACCGTGCTTTATCCGGTGCAGTGGATAATGGGTCTGCATCCAGTTTTTTGGCAATATTCTCGCCAATACCGCGAATACGGTGGTCACCGGTTAAATCCGGTATCTGTAATGGGCTGCCAATGCGGTCAACCAGCATATTTATACCCATTTTTGACGTTTGTTTCAGATGCGCGGCTACTTCATCCGGTGCTGTCCAATACCCGTTTGGAATTTCTGCCTGTGGGTAAGTTGCGCCGTAATCGCCATATTGCACATAAGTAAACGGCTGTGGTGTCTTGCCGGTACCAATATAAATATCCTGGGCTACGCTGGTTAACCCGGGTATTTCTGGCTGCAAGATATATTTGCCCGCCGCGATTCCGGTTAACATGCCGGTGGTTAATACCAGTTTTGTCTCTTTTTCGCCGGCTTTAATATCCAATATCTTTTCCATAAAAGTCGCGCCGGCTTTATTTTTTATCCTTATAACCACTTTGCCGGGGATTTCTGTTGCTCTGACGACAATTCTTACCGGTATTTCATCACCTTGCCCCCAGTATACGCGGTTGTTTGGGGTTAATACGGAAACTGTCCCTTTTGTATTTGGCTGGCGTATTTCCACCGCGGTTCGAACCAGGTATTCTGATACTTTTGAATATTGTATTGGTTGTACTTCCGGGGTGATTTTAATCTGATATATTCCCGCGCAATCCGCCGGGATGGTCAATTTGTCATTTGCTAATGTCAGTTCGGTGTATTCCGTGGTTCCTAAGGTGTTTGCCCATACCCGCCAGTGCGGTGTAATTTTCCTGTCACCGGCAGCAAAATCTATTTTAAAGGGGATATCCTGACCGGCAGTCCATAATTCGTTTGGAAAAGTGACGGCGAGTCGTTCGTAATCTATGGAAACCACATTATTTTTTTCGCCGGTGGTTAAATTATAATGCTGAAAAAGTTCGAACTGGTGGCGTCGTTTAATATAAAGGTCGTTGCCATTTACCCGTAAACCGGTGATATATTGGTCATTGGTAGGTGTGGTGTCACCCATTTGCAATTTAACGGTGGCTAGCTGTTTGCCGTCTGGTCCCACTTTTATCAGGTTATTGTTATATCGGTCTATCCAGTAAATATTGCCATCGTCGTCGGTATCCCACCCACCCATATTTGGCATAGAAGGGTAATATTTTGTCTTGCCATCAAAACCGATACATCGGTATTTTTCAATATACGGCCAAATCACAAATGATTGCGTTTTTTCGCATACGCGAAAGTCATTCACATCGCGTTCTTTTTCATATTCTTTAGGTAATGGGTATGAAGTAATAATTTTTCCGGTGATGGCATTAATACGTAAAATACGCTGACGATGCTGGTCAAGGCCATAAAAATCACCGGATTCCCCTACCTCAACACGGCCAGGTGCGTCCCAACCGACAGTATCGCTGACCAAAAAATCATTGCATAATGCTGACTGCGTAAAATCTTTATTATAAAGCAATATAGAACGTTGAAAATGTCCTGCGGAGGCACCGATAATGCCAGCATTATTTACCGCAACGTTATGTGACGCGTAATGAATAG
>CAZNLA010000377.1:0-5685 GCA_964573385.1 uncultured bacterium | reverse complement strand
ATCTTATCTCCTTGTGAATCCTCAATTATCTTAATGTCATTTTTGGGTGAAAACGGCTGAGAAAAAATATCACGTCGCCATGTTATCGCGTCCCACCAGCGATTATACAGATAGTCATAAACGGCACATCCACCGTTTTCCAATAAAGACATAATCAAACCGATGGTATCACGCAGATAATCTAAATTAGGTTGATCTGCAAAATCTGCTTTCAATTCCAAACATTCCGCAGCCATCATAATCCGTGCGTCTAACGCAGTGTTCCTGCCGGCAGCAAACTCCCAAATTTCACCACTACGTATTTCCGCCATTCTGTCAGCATTTTGCTGATCATAACGGAAAAGTTTAACACCTTTAAATAAACCGGCAGAACGATATTCGGCTGAAGAACAAGCTGGCACTGGCGGGAATTCACCATATATTCGATATCTGAAAAATATCTTTTCAGATGTCTGCTGATACATCTTTCTAGGCCAGCTTTCCAATATAATTGTCATATAACTTCTTTTTTTAAAGTTTGTGCCAAGTAAAAATAACTTATTTTTTAATTTTTATCAATGCCCGTACTTTGACGTGTATAAATATCTAACGTTTCTGAATACGACGAAACATTATTTCTGCCCGTAATTGATTGTGATGACTGCATATTTAAATTAGCCTGTGTTACTGCCGGTCTTGCCGCTACCCAATTTATCGATTTATTAGTCAGTGTACCCCAAATAGATAACGCGTCACCAAATGTTAAATATGTCTCAAAAGTTTTACCCTGGTTAGAATTTGATTGCCAATACATAACATCTTTAACATCCGGTGCATGCCCTAACCCAAGCACATGTCCAATCTCATGTATTAATACCCGTCTTAGTTCCCATGCCTGCATCAATTGGCCAAATCTTGGGTCCTGCGGGTTAGTCACCGGGTCTTTCAATGCAATCTGCACGTCATATGTTGGTGCATCCACTGTACCACCAACAGATGTTAAACCTAATATACCAGTGGTATTGCCATAAGTAATAGAATCAACAAATCGAATCGTCATCGTAGGATTAGCAGAAACACCACTTAAAATAGCTACCCGCGGGTCAGCAACAAACCAGCATTTTGATATAGCTTGCTCAACTTCCGTTTTAATATCAGACAGGTCAGGAATAACTTTTGTTGACTCATTTTTATACGCTGTCTGGATAGGATATAATTTATCAGGTATCTGGTCACTTATTGAAAAAGGATTTCCAACACCAACAAATGACGTCGTAACAACAGTAAAATATTTAACAGGGACATTTGTTACCGGTTGTGCCGGTATATTTAATGTTGGTAATACAACCGGAGTTTTCGTACTGTTACTGCCACAACCAGTAAGTATAATAATCATTACAACTAAGATATAATTAAAAATTTTCATATTTCACCGGATCCTCAACTCCTGCGTTTTTAAAACCTGCAAGTCTTATTTGACATGAATCGCATTTACCGCAAGCCTTCTCACCACCATTATAACAACTCCAGGTTAACGAATAATCCAGAAACAGGCTTAATCCTGTTTTAATAATTTCTGTTTTCGTCATATTTATCAGGGGTGTATAGATATGATATTTAAATCCATCTTCAACCGCTGCTCTGGTTGCTAAATTTGCCATATTTTCAAACGATTGTAAATATTCTATTCTGCAATCAGGATACCCGCTATAATCTACCTGATTCATGCCTGCTACTATTACGTTTGCCCCCACTACCTCTGCAAATCCAAGGGCAATTGATAAAAATATAGTGTTTCGGGCGGGAACGTATGTTATTGGTATGCCAGACGACATTTGGCTATCATTACGATTCATTGGCACAGGAATATCATCTGTGAACGCGCTTCCACCTATCTCGCGCAGTGATATATCAACAATTCTATGCTGAGACATACCTAAATTTTCTGCCAGTCTTTTAGCCGATTCAATTTCGCGTATATGCCTTTGTCCGTATGCTATTGTTAACCCATACAAATTATAACCCTGTGATTTAGCCATTACAGTAGCCGTTGCGCTATCTAAACCACCGGAAAGCAAAACCACTGCATTTGTGTTTCCCATATATTCACCTTATTAAATATCTTTCTGCCGGAACTAAAAATATTGTTAATATCGTTATTAAAAGGCTAACCCAACCAATATTTATTAATGTTTTCCGCAATCTGTATGGTCGTGTTTGCCACATTAAATATGCTATAAAACCTACTGAAAGCATAATTAGCAAATTTAATACATCAGCAATATTAAATGACAAACCATAAATAACAGACCGGTAAAGCGAAAAAGCCACTACGCCACCAATTACTATCGCAAGGAACTTATTAATATCGGCACCTACTAATTCCTGGTGTATTCGTTGCCATTTACGTAACAACGCAAACCATCGCATAAATTGCCATAATACAAACCAACTGAACAAAGTGTAATAAAAACCGAATTCAAAACCATTTATCAAAGAGTTTATGTATACACCAGGATACATAAATGATAAACAGAAATTACTTATAACCCGTAAAATAACATACCCACCCAGGGCAGTAATAATCATTCGTAACTGATGCAGGTCTGGCCTGACTGCGCATTTTTCCCGAATAATTTGCCCATCCGGGGTCATATTTAATTCTTTATCATCCTCATTTTCTTTACTGCGATATTCATATTCTGTAACCCGTAACCCTATTGCCGCAGACATGGTCAAAGCAAAATATGGCAGAAAACCCAATACTGGTAATGTATAACCAAATCCCAAAATGGCCAATTGCCAGGCGTGACTAATAGGCCCCATCTCTAAAATGTATCCTAATAGAGAAAACAAAGCAATTATTAAAATTGCTTTTCTTTTTATTATTATGTCTGAATCTGTTTTTTTTATAATATTCATTAAATTTCAAAACACCGGATAAATGTTATCTCAACAGTAATTCAGCCACTTTTGCTGAAATATCTCCACTTGCCACTAATGACTCGCCAACTAATATTGCATCCACACCTGCATCACACAGTCTTTGTACCTGCAAATTCTTATTTATTCCACTCTCACTTACTGTAATCTTATCTTTTGGGATATATGGCAATAAATCAAAAGTATGCTGTAAATCAACCAGGAAAGTATGAAGATTTCTATTATTTATTCCTATTATCGGGACATCAATCTCCAACGCTACTTCTAATTCAGCGATATTATGTACTTCTGTCAAAACATCCAACCCACAAGATACCGCGATTTGGTAATAATCACGTAACTGTTCTTTTTCTAACGCAGCAACAATTAATAAAATCGCGTCGGCCTTGCCAGCCGTTTCAAATATTTGTGCGGGATGAATAATAAAATCTTTTCTGATTAATGGTAATTGGCAAACATCACGAATCATTTGAAGATATTCAAAGTTACCCTGAAAATATTTCTCGTCAGTTAATACTGATATCGCCCTGGCACCTGCCTGTTCATATTGAACAGCAATTTGCAATGGGTCAAAATTTTCACAAATAATACCTTTTGAAGGTGAAGCTTTTTTCACTTCCGCTATCAGTGACATACCATTTTGTGATAATGCACTGCCAAACCCGCGGGAAATAAAGTTGTTAACCGCAGGTGCTGTCATTAAGTCAGTGCGCACAGATAGCATTTCTGCAGTATTAAGCAAAATTTTATCTAAATATGTTCCGGTTGTTTTCACTTCTATCATAAGCAAATATTACCCATATAAGCATATTTTTGCAACTAAAATTAATTCCGGACTGATTTATATTATCAGGGTATATATTTTTATTAATAAAAATGATAAAATTTATTTGATGGCAGTATCAGAAAAATTTGCTCAAATAATCACAAAATCACTTGTATCGCTAGGAATTTCCCAACGCGAGGCGGCAAAACGCACCGGAATAAGCCCGGGATACATAAGTAATATGTGCCTGGGACAGATTCCGGGAATGGCAAAATTATTACAATTTGCCAGTGGATTGCAAATTGACCCACAACCATTATTAGAAATTGCGGGATATTCTGAATTAACGTCATTTACCCCGGGTCGTGATGATAAAACAAATACAAAAATACCAATCATCGGTTCTGCACCAGGTGGCAACTGGCGAATTGCCGCGGCACATGCGGATAATTATTATGAGGTTCCACCACATCTGGCAGATGACACAGATTATATTCTGACCATGGTTGGCGACAGTATGTGGCCATTTTTAATGCCCGGTGACGCGATTGGCATTCGCGAACAAACACACGCATCATCAGGTCAAATAATTATTGCCAGACTTGGTGAAGAAATAACCGTAAAAAAATGGCAGATTGAGAATAATGAATTTTGGCTGATTCCATTTAATCCGACACACAAACCTATTTCTGTAAAAAATAATACACCGGATTTCTCTATCGTTGGCATTGTAATCTGGTCAACTCATATTTGGGAACAATCTTCAAAAAAAATAAATAATAATAAAAAAGTTTAGAATTATTTTGTAAAATACGGAATAATATAGTATTCTTATTGAAAGCAAAGTATGTCCGGAGAAAGTACTTGGACAAACCAATCATAGCACGAAGAATATGCCCATATTGTAAACAAATAATAGAACCTGGCATAAATGTTGTAATTTGTACCGCTTGTGGTACTGCACACCATTTTAAATGCTGGGATGACAGCACGCATTGTGCAACCATTGGTTGCCCGGGCACACCACGTAACGAAGAAATAGTAGATATCTTTAATCCAAATGATTCCGCATTAGGCACAACACTGCCTGCCGTTTTCGCAAATCCTTTTGAATTTCCAATTCCGACAACCGTTATTATCATCACAATTTTATTAATGTCTTATGGTGTCTATGGATTAACAATTGTAATAAAAGACTTTCATAATATTAACGCAATCATTAATTCCGAATTTGTACGATATGCTTCATTAAATGAATATTTATGCAGAATGGTTGCAATAGTGCCAATGTTGTTACTTGGCTGGTATTTATTGGATATGAAGCATTGGGCGCGAATATGGGCTATCAGAACATTATTTATATTCTATGTTTGGATGTTTTGTAATGATATTGTTTATTTATTTAACCGGCAGGATTTTATTAATAATCAGGTTACTCAACGCTGGATTGACAATGTAGCAACATCACAGTCAATTCAGGTGGTATGGGTAATTGTATTTTTATTAATAGCAATGGTTGTAAAAGCCCTGATAACATTCACAGCTATATTTCATCTGGCAAGTATGCAATTAATTAACGATTTCGACAATGCCGCCAAACATAAAGCGTGGATACCCGAACAAACAGAACAGAAAGAATTGAAAATACTGAAAGAACAGCATATAATTGAATCAGAACGCAAAGAAGTTGAATCTACAACTTCTGAGTCTTCAATAACTTATATAGGATTTGATGATTAATGAAAACAAAAGCTTTAATAGTAACCGATTTAAATAAAATTGAATTAGGGGAAATTAATATCCCTGATATGTTACCCGGTGAAATATTAATAAAAAATATTTACACCGCTATCAGTCCCGGTACTGAATTACGGTGCATGGCAAAAGGTCAGCCAGGGTCAGAGAATATGCCTTTTGTTCCAGGATACTCTTCTTTAGGTAAAGTAATTAAATCCACTGACTCATCAATGCCGGAAGATACCATTATTTTTCATAAC
>CAZNLA010000376.1:0-5688 GCA_964573385.1 uncultured bacterium | reverse complement strand
GACCCGCGGATGGCGGCATATTTTTCCTGTATTACATGGATTCACCATTAATCACCGAGGCCGCCCGCGGTACCAACCAGGAAAATCTATATTTATCGATGTCGTCATACGCCCATAATGTAATATGTTTCGACGGCAAACCGACTTTCCAATACACCTGGCCATGCCGTCAACAAATGGTAGATTTTCAACAGAATGATGATTACGAATATTCCATACTTGACTGCCGGGTGGAGCAGTTAGTATTGGGTGGAGAACGCCGTCGCGGGCATGGTGACGCCATCACCCAACCCGTGGATATTCGTCATTACCGGCATATCATTTACATAAAACCGGATATATTCGTCATTTACGATGATATCTCAAACGCGCCTTTCCCGTCAGATTATCGCCTGCATTTTTTTGCGCAAAATATACAGTTTACGGAAAATAAGGCATATATAACCGGTAACCATGACATAAATATAGAAATGACAGTTGTGCAACCCGCCACCCCAAATTTCCACACCACTAAAATCGGCGACACCCATTCCGTAGAGTTTGCAAATGCACCAAATGCGCCATACCTTGTTCTGCTTACCCCACCCCAGAAAGATAATTATAAAAATGTCGAATGCACATTGAATGACAACATGCTAACTGTACAACACGGTGATGAGATAATAAAAATACCAATAAGTAACAGGACTTTCGCTTAAGGTCACTTCGACAGTCTCAGTGACCGGTCGCTGAGACTGTCGAAGCGACCAATTTCATACAGATTTCTGCTTAAAAGCGAAAGTCCTGAATTAAATTGTTTGACGCTATCCTATGACATGACTTTATCAACGGTAAATTCTGTTGTTTACTTTTTTTATATCTTTGCAAGGTAATATTTATTGTTAGCAGAATATATTATTTGTGAATGTATCTGTAGTTTTATGTACTTATAACGGCGAAAAATTTTTGCGGGAACAATTGTGTTCGTTGCAGGAACAAACCATACTGCCGGACGAATTAGTGGTGGTTGATGACCATTCAACTGATAATACCCTGGCTATTTTATTAAATTTTTCAAAATCTGCTGATATTCCGGTAAGAATCTACCGTAATTCGGCAAATCTTGGTGTTACTGATAATTACGCCCGTGGGACGGCATTGGCCCATGGAGAAATTATATTTTATTGTGACCAGGATGATGTATGGAAAAATGATAAAATAGCGAAGTTTTGTGATATTTTCAAAAAAAATCCCGAAGAAATACTGGTTTTTTCTGATGGTGAATGTGTTGACGCCACTTTATCCCCCTTAGGCTATTCTATCTGGAACTCGGTTGGGTTTAACAAAGATAGATCTAAACAATGGAATGACGGCAAAAAATTTGATATCTTATTAAAATCCAATGTTATTACCGGGGCGGCGATGGCCATTAAACGTGAATTTGCAGTATCAGTGCTACCATTTTCACCGGTATGGATACATGATGGTTGGATAGGAATACTTGCTGCCGCTAATGGATATGGCTATGCGTTAGCAGAAAACACCATTTTATACCGGCAACATGAAGACAACCAGATAGGCGCGACCATGTTAACAACAGCGGAAAAAGTGAAAAACGCGCATATCAGGGGTAAATCTGGTATATTATTACAAATAGCGCGGTATTTTGACCTGTTGCAAAAATTGCAGGATGATAAAGCAGATGACGAATTGCTGCATTTAACCATTGCAAAATTAATGCATCTGCAAAAACGCGAAGATCTGCATGGCAATATCTTCTCGCGCGTTATTCCAGTTTGCCGGGAATTATTTCGTGGCAATTACCACAAGTATTCCAATGGAATAATTAGCGCGATTCGCGATATGATAATTTGAGGTGAACTTTCGCTTAAGGTCACTTCGACAGGCTTAGTGACCGGTCGCTGAGCCTGTCGAAGCGACCAAATTCTTGCAGATTTCTGCAGTCCTGTTTGAGGTGGAAAATGAATAAAGATAACAATTTAATGAACATAAAATTGCTGGTAACAGATGTTGACGGAGTTATGACTGATGGGTCAATAATTTACAGCAGTAACGGCAATGAATCAAAAGCATTCAACATAAAAGATGGCCTGGGTATACGACTGGCGATGCTGACCGGTTTAACGGTGGTGATATTAACCGGACGCAAATCCGAAGCAGTTACACGCCGTGCCACGGAATTAGGAATAGAAGTAATTCAGGGAGAAAATGATAAATCATCAGGTTTTCATGAAATCGCTGATAAACATAGATTAAATTATAATGAAATCGCATATATTGGCGATGACCTGAATGACTATATCGCAATGCAATTATCAGGATATATATTTGCTCCGGCAGATGCGGTTGAAGAAATTATTAATATTGCTAATCATGTTACCACCGCTAAAGGTGGGGGTGGCGCAGTGCGCGAGGCAATTGAAAAGATACTGAAAGCACAAAATAAATGGGAAGATGGAAAGAAGAAATTTACTGATTTTTGTATCGGCAAACATACGGCATAGAGAATGGAAGAAAAGGCAGATATTATAATTCATCTGAATGAATTGCGGACACGTATTTTGTGGTCGCTGCTTTTTTTTGCCATTAGTGTTATTCTTTGCTGGTTTTTATTTCCATATTTTTATGAATACATCTCCGCACCGGTGTATATGGCATTAAAAGCGCAACACGGAGAAGTAATAAGCACAACCACCACCGGCCCATTATTTACCCGTTTAAATGTAACAGCAATTGCCGGCATAGCGGTATCATTACCATTTATCATTTGGCAATTATGGTTATTCATTCGTCCCGGTCTACATATGCATGAACAAAAAGCAGTCGGACCATTTGTGCCGGCAATCGGTATTCTGTTTTTAGCCGGCATCTTGCTGGCTTATTATATGTTGCCGGTTACAGTATCATTTTTGTTATCTTTTTATCCAATTGGCATAAAACCACTTATAGATTACCAACACGCATTGGAAATGCCGATTAAATTTATGCTCAGTTTTGGATTAGCCTTCCAATTGCCTGTAATATTGCTTGGGTTAATTAAATTACGGATAATATCCGCAGACTGGTTATTTCAACAATGGCGAATTGCAATAGTGGTAATTTCTGTCATCGCCGCGGTAATAACACCAACCCCGGACCCTTTTAACATGTCACTGGTGATGATTCCATTAATTATATTATATTTTATAACCGCGATATTTGCCCGACGCATAGGCGGGACAGAAAAATGAAAAAAATCACTTTATTTATCATTTTATTAATTACAGGCATTAATTTATTCGCTGTCACAGTAAAGACAGACCGGAATAGAATATTAATTAATGACAAACCATTCGCATTTTTTGCATGCCGTGGATTGCGTAATGCATCTGATATGCAATTTTACCGTTCAACAGGTTTAAATACTGTAATCCTGCCGGTTTCCACCACTGCCGTTGAAACTGACAATAATGATGGTTTTTCTTTAAACGGACTGAAGTTGATGATTTCTGCCGCAGAAAAAAATGGTTTATACATAGTAATTGAATTCATACCGGGTAACTGGACATCAGATTATTATACAAATCTGCAAAGTAAAAATTACAGCGACGCGGCAGAAAACTTTATAAATACAATTGTTAATGAAACCGGTAATAGCGAAAATTTAATAGGATGGGTTATTTCCACCGTTGTTGAAGAAAAATCTATCTCCGCAGTTTCCACATTTTCTTCTTATTTATACACCAAATACCATACAATCGATAATCTTAACAGCAAGTGGGGTATGCCGGAAAGCGGAAACGATGACAATAAAAAACAAGGTACGTCGCGTATTCACTCATTCGCGGTATTAACTGAACAAACCGCACCACGCCTGGCTATGCAAACCGGGGTGGTGCAAAAAATGGTTTATGCCGATATCATGGAATACCGGAATATAAAAAATGCCCGCAACCAGCAATTTCTTCATTTTCTTAAAGGTAGGTATGCCACCCTTGACCAGTTGAATAAAAGTTGGCAGACAAAATGGAAGGTATGGGAAGAAATTACTGTAGACAGAGTTGCGGGGAACGAAAAGCCGAAGAAGATTGGCCCGATATCAGTATTGGAATGGGCAAAATATTGTGCGGATGAGCAACATAATAATATGGCATGGTGGGCACAAAAAATAAGTGATGCCGACAAAAAGTTAAAAAGAGCAGATGGAACCAGGTTAATATTTGCAGGAAGTCAGGTTAATTATCGCACCTTGATTGGTCTGCCGGATAACATAGATGCTGTTCTCGCGGAATGTTACCCGGGTAACGCGGAAGCCGATTTGGAATTGCAAAATCCGCACGCGGTGGATATTGCCCGTCATGGCGAAAAATTCGCGGTATTTTCTGGACTTACCATGAATGGTATCGATGCCTACAGAATGGCCAACGCATTATATGCCAGTTTTTTTCATGGTGCGTCCGGTGTTGTCTTTAACGATTGGGTTGCACTGACACAATCGCGCAGTTGCCTGGAAGTATTCACATCATGCGTGAATGATATTATTAATCGCAAAGTTGCGACACGAACCCCACAACCTACCACTGCGATAATATACAGTCCTTATACCCCGGGTACGCCATCCATGAAAGCGCCATTGTATGGTTATCTGCAGGGACAGGTGAATTATGGCGCTTCAATGTTATTTTACACATGGCGCGACGGCACAGCTTTCGGACAATTTGATTATTTGTCAGTTAATGATATCCCGGCAGTTGCAAATGGAGAAATAGAAAACCCAACGGGAGAAGAACCGGATAAAAACTTAAAGAAATATTCAGTGATTATAATGCCAAACGCAATTGACCTGCCGGAAACAGTGGCACAGGCATTATCAACATGGGTAACAAATGGCGGGGTATTGTTAGCAGACGCCAATGCCGGCATATACCAGGTAAATGGCTACGAGGATAGTATGCCACCATACCTTGAAAATTTATTCGGAATTAAAATTGAAAAAGGGATGGAAAACAAACCACTAAACCTGGAAGTCGCGTTAAAACATCCTTATTTCAAACTGCTTACCCCCGGGTTACGGACTACCGGACTGGGCAAAGGATTTATTATGACGGACAATATAAAAGCAGTGATGCAACCGGATGCAGAACTGTTATGCGATGTTGTAGATAATAATAATACCCCCACCACACCTGACAAAAAAAGTAAAAATTCCCCTGCCACCGGCAAAGTAATACGCGGAATAACCATTATGCCCCATGGTAAAGGCGCGGCATTATTTGCGTTATTCAATTTATATTCGCGGTGGGCACCGGGCAATATGATGTTTGACGAACTGCACCGTGATTTATTAAGCAAAGGCGCAAAAGTGACATTGGAAAAGCCTATAGATTTAATACCTACCAACGCCAGTGTCGCGTATTATGCTGATAAATCGGTTGGATTATGGTTACGCGACGACAACGACGGTTCGTTAATAATAAACGACGCGGATGGCCAGGTATACGCGGGACGTGATTTGAAATGCACCATTGATGAAGAACATGTGCATATCTCCGCAATAAGCGGTTTAGTAATGGCAGACCCATTACCAATATTTTTCCGCCGCAACCGTTTCCCTGCTGATATTCAAATGAAAATGTATAATGAAAATGAGATATCTTTTAACATTGAAGCCCAGGAAGGAAATCAAATTCGCCCAAAATCATGGATAAT